>JAURXE010000009.1 GCA_030654635.1 Pseudomonas sp. | reverse complement strand
CAGCCACGTCGGTGGCGCCGGTATCGAGTAGAAACGCCACCGCCTGGTCATTGATCTGACCGCTGGCAAGAAAGTGGCCCTGACCATTACTGGCCAAGCGCACCTCGATATAACCGGCGCCCTGTTGTGAGCTGATTTCTTGGTTGGGATTGCGCTGAGCATCCTGCCACTGGCCAAAGAAACGCGTGGCCAGAAACAGCCCCAACGCCCAGGCGACTATCAGCATGACCTTGCCGGCACCGCGCCCGGCGTTGGCATTGCTCATAAGGCCGAGTCCCAGCCGCCGGCCGGCGCGGCGAAGCGCCAAACAATCGGCCGCGTTTCGCCATCGCCCCGCGCCTGGCCGCCACCCAAACTGTCGCCATTGTCGAGGCCAAGCCAGGCACCGTCGGCATCTATCCACAACGCTTCGGCTAAGCCATAAGGCTGGTCATAACGGCGCGCCGCGGTCAGCGCCTCGGCGGCCAACGACCAGCAACGCTCGACGCTGCCATCTTGCGGATTACGCCGACAGATTTGGTGAGCCAGGCGTTCGAGGGTAAACAGCTTTTCATTGAAGAAGGCCAGATCGGCGAAATCATTCGGCTGCATTTCCCCACCGATTGAGGCCGGCGCAGCTATGTCACCGGCCTCGCTAAGCAACACGCAGCTGCCCTTGCAGCCCCAACCACTGGACTCTTGATGGAGCGCCAGCAAGCCGCGGTTTTGCCGCTCGGCGGCCAGCCACAAGCGCGCGCCGGCCGAATCAATCGCCACGCCTTCAAACAATCCCTTGAACTGCCAGAGCATGCCGCTGGCCCTGGCTTGGCGCAGTAAGCTTGGCGGCAAGGTGAACCAGCTCGCCGGGCCTTGCGGAGGGATTTTCAGCACGGCTACCTGGGCTTCGCTGACTAGATAACGATTGCCGGCAGCATCGCAGCTAAGGCCTTCAAAATCTAAATCACCGCCACGCAACAGACCGCTGACGTCATTACGCACCCGCTGGCCCCAGGACAAACCACTGAGCGGCACGGGGGGAGCGACAAAAACCTCGGCCTGGGCTTGCCACAGACCTTGCTCGGCAGTCAGCCGATAGAGCCGATCATCGTCGCGGTCCGACAAGGCCCAGAGCGCGTCGCCACACCAGGCCAAGCCCGACAGATTGCCCGACGGCATACCGACCACCGGCTGTTCAGCCAACAGCTTTAACTCGCTGACCGAACTCGGCTGATGGGTGGCCTCGTTCAGCGGCGCAGCGGCGTAGACACTGGCGGCCAGCCAACTTAGCAATAAGCCCAGGCCAAGGCCTGCTTTCACAGCAGCGCCTCGGCCAGATTACCCTTGGATTCGAGCCAGCTCTTGCGGTCACCGGCGCGTTTTTTGTTCAGCAGCATGTCCATGATTTCTTCGGTGGCGGCGTAGTCTTCCAGGGTCAGCTGCACCAAGCGCCGGGTATTGGGGTCCATGGTGGTTTCGCGCAGCTGCGGCGGGTTCATTTCACCCAGGCCTTTAAAGCGGGTGACCTGCGGCTTGCCGCGTTTCTTCTCGGCCACCAGGCGGTCGAGGATGCCATCGCGTTCGCCCTCATCCAGGGCGTAGTAAATTTCTTTGCCCAGGTCGATGCGGTACAGCGGCGGCATGGCCACGTACACGTGCCCGGCATCCACCAGCGGGCGGAAGTGCCGCACGAACAGTGCGCACAGCAGGGTGGCGATGTGTAGACCATCGGAGTCGGCGTCGGCGAGGATGCAGATCTTGCCGTAGCGCAGCTGCGTCAGGTCCGCCGCACCCGGATCGACGCCGATGGCCACGGCGATGTTGTGTACTTCCTGACTGGCCAAGACTTCGCCGCCATCGACTTCCCAGGTGTTCAGAATTTTGCCGCGCAACGGCAGAATCGCCTGAAACTCTTTATCCCGCGCCTGCTTGGCCGAGCCACCGGCGGAATCTCCTTCGACCAGAAACAGCTCGGAGCGCATCGGGTCCTGGCCGGCGCAATCGGCCAGCTTGCCCGGCAGCGCCGGACCTTGGGTGATGCGTTTACGCTCGACTTTTTTCCCGGCTTTTAGGCGGCGGCCAGCGTTGTTGATGGCCAATTCGGCCAACTGCAAACCCAGCTCCGGGTTGACGTTCAGCCACAGGCTGAAGGCGTCTTTGACCACCCCGGAAACGAAGGCCGAAGCCTCACGCGACGACAGCCGCTCCTTGGTTTGCCCGGAGAATTGCGGCTCTTGCATCTTCATCGACAAGACGAAAGCGATCCGCTCCCAGACATCTTCCGGCGCCAGCTTGACGCCGCGCGGCAACAGGCTGCGGAACTCGCAGAACTCGCGCATGGCATCCAGCAAACCTTGGCGCAGGCCATTCACATGGGTGCCGCCCTGGGCGGTGGGAATCAGGTTGACGTAGCTTTCTTGCACGCTCTCGCCGCCTTCCGGCAGCCACAGCAGCGCCCAATCGACCGCCTCTTTATTACCGGCAAAAGCCCCGCAAAACGGCTCATCCGG
>JAURXE010000002.1 GCA_030654635.1 Pseudomonas sp. | reverse complement strand
CAAGGTGCGGCGTTGGCGCCTGCGCGATTACCTGAAAAAAATCGGCCGCGATTGCAGTCTGTTCAGCGCCAAGATCGGCGCCTTTGGCTTGCGGGTGGTGCGTCGCGAGGCAGAGCCTGAGTTACAGCCGCTGCTGGCCGCCCCCGATGCCTATATGCAGCAAGGCCACCAATTTAAAGGCGGTGGCGCGGCGACGGTGGCGCGGGTCGAGCTGAACGGCCAGCCGCTGCTGGTCAAACGCTACAACATCAAAGACCTGGCCCATTGGTTGAAGCGTTTCTGGCGCCCGAGCCGGGCCTGGCACAGCTGGCGCGAGGCCAATCGGCTGGAGTTGCTCGGCATCGCCACGCCCAAGCCGCTGGCGGTGCTGGAGCGGCGCTGGTGCTGGTTGCGCGGCCGGGCCTACCTGATTACCGAATATCTGCCCGGGCAAGATATAATCGCCCGCTTTGCGCCTTATCTCGCCAGTCAGCCACCAGAAGCCGAGCTGCTGGCGCTGGATAATTTGTTTGCCGCCTTGCTGCGCGAGCGCATTAGCCATGGCGATTTCAAGGGCCATAACCTGCTCTGGCAGAGCACCGGCGACAGTGGTCGCTGGGCGTTGATTGATTTGGATGCCATGCGCCAACACCGGCATGACAGCAGTTTTAAGCGTGCTTATGCACGGGATCGCACCCGATTTTTGCGTAACTGGCCGGCCGATTCGGCATTGAACCAGTTACTCGACCAACGTTTACCGCAGGTGCCCAGCACCTGCCCTGAAAGAGGCTAAACCCTGTGGCATTGATCATTCTCGGCCTGTCCGGCGCCTTGAGCCATGACCCGTCTGCGGCCCTGTACATCGACGGCAAACTGGTTGCTGCAGTGGAAGAAGAGCGCTTCGTGCGCGACAAGCATGCCAAGCACCGCATGCCTTACGAGTCGGCCAAGTTCTGCTTGGAGCAGGCCGGCATCAAGCCGAGCGATGTCGATGTGGTGGCGATTCCCTTCGCCCCCATCAGCATCTTCGACAAGGCCCGCTGGCACTACGCCAAGCGCTACTGGTACGCGCCGGATCGCGCCCTCGATGCCATTCTCATGGGCAACCGCCGCTACAAGCGCTACCGCACCAAGATCAACTGGTGCCTGGAACAGCTGGGTTTTG
>JAURXE010000783.1 GCA_030654635.1 Pseudomonas sp. | reverse complement strand
GTGCTGGTGCTCTCGGTGCGCGCCAGCGAGAGTGAAAAAGTCCTGGCCCTGGACGGCGGCGCCAACGATTACGTGACCAAACCCTTTGGCATTCAGGAGTTTCTCGCCCGCGTGCGGGTGTTGTTGCGCCAAGCCGGCAACGGCGAGCAACAGGCCGCCAGCGTAAGCAGCGGGCCGTTAACCGTGGATTTTGCCTATCGACGGGTGACCCTGGGTGGCGCCGAAGTGGCGCTGACCCGCAAAGAGTACGAGGTACTGGCCACACTCGCCCGCCACCTCGGCCGGGTGCTAACCCAGCAACAACTGCTCAAAGATATCTGGGGCCCCAGCCACACCGAAGACAGCCACTACCTGCGTGTGGTGGTCGGTCATCTACGCCAGAAACTCAACGACGACCCCGCCGCACCGCGCTTTATTGTTACCGAGGCCGGGGTTGGTTATCGGTTGCTTGAAGTCTTAACCGCGAGTGGTTCTGCGAACAGTTGAGCGATCTGGATCGGCTTGAGCGCAGCAGGTCACGACTGGTAGTCGTCGATTGTGAGCAGGCAGTCGGTCCTAGAATAAATCAGCAAGGTAGCCTGGACATCTACACGGTGGGAAACGCTTCGCGGTTTCCCACCCTACGCGGACTTGAGAGCGATGTAGGGTGGGCAACGTTTACTTGCCCACCGGCTTCTATGGTCGGCCGTAATGGGTCGGTCCGGTCGCTCGCTGAGGCCCGCTACCGACCCTTTTGCCTCTTTTAAACGCGGGCGCCTGGGGTGCCGCGAGCGTTCTTCTTCTGCAGGATCATCGACGCTTCGTTATAGGCATTTTGGAAGCTCTCGCCGCCGATCCAAGCCACTGCCGTGTCTTCGCCTTCATCATGGAAGATCCCGCGATAGCTGATCAGCAGGCCCATCATAAAGTCGGTCGCCGGGTCTTCTGCTTCCTCCGCGACCACCAACTCCAACACCGGGTATTGCAGAAACACCAGGCACATGGCTAGCAGGCTGATGCCT
>JAURXE010000780.1 GCA_030654635.1 Pseudomonas sp. | reverse complement strand
AAAAACACGAGCCCGACAAGCATTGAGTTCAACGTCACCGATTACGCCAAAACCATGCGTGTCGCCTATACAGGCATTTTGCCCGACCTCTTTCGCGAAGGTCAGGGCGTCGTCGCCGAAGGCACGTTGCAACCCGATGGTTCCTTTGTGGCAGACACAGTGCTCGCCAAGCATGATGAAAAATACATGCCGCCCGAGGTAACCAAAGCCTTAACCGACAGCGGTCAGTTAAAACCTATGAATACTGAAGGCGCCAAGCCATGAACATTGCGCTGATCATTCCTGAACTGGGTCATTTGGCCCTAGCTTTGGCCTTGTGCCTAGCGCTGGTGCAAGCCAGCCTGCCGCTGATTGGCGCCTGGCGCGGGGATCGGCTGTGGATGAGCGTGGCGGTGCCGGCGGCCCGTGGCCAGTTTGGCTTTCTGCTGCTGTCCTTTGCCGCGCTGACCTACGCCTTTGTCACCGATGATTTCTCGGTCGCCTATGTGGCCAATAACTCCAACAGTGCCTTGCCTTGGTACTTCAAGTTCAGCGCAGTCTGGGGCGCCCATGAGGGCTCGTTACTACTCTGGGTGCTGATCCTGGGTGGCTGGACCTGCGCGGTGTCGATCTTCTCGCGGCAGTTGCCGGAGGTGATGCTGGCCCGTGTGTTAGCCGTGATGGGCATGATCAGCATTGGTTTTCTGTTGTTTCTGCTGCTGACCTCCAACCCCTTCACCCGGCTGCTGCCGAATATGCCCACTGATGGCCGCGACTTGAATCCGCTGCTGCAAGACGTCGGGCTGATCGTCCATCCGCCGATGCTCTATATGGGCTATGTCGGCTTCTCGGTGGCTTTTGCTTTTGCGATTGCCGCCTTGCTTGGCGGCCGCCTAGACGCCGCCTGGGCGCGTTGGTCGCGACCTTGGACCTTGGTCGCCTGGGCCTTTCTCGGCATCGGCATCGCCTTGGGTTCCTGGTGGGCCTATTACGAACTTGGCTGGGGCGGCTGGTGGTTCTGGGACCCGGTGGAAAACGCCTCGTTTATGCCGTGGCTGGTCGGCACTGCGCTGATTCATTCCCTGGCCGTCACCGAGAAGCGCGGCGTGTTCAAAAGCTGGACAGTGTTGCTGGCGATTGCCGCGTTTTCCTTGAGTCTGCTCGGCACCTTCTTGGTCCGCTCCGGGGTGCTGACCTCGGTGCACGCCTTTGCCACCGACCCTGAGCGTGGGATTTTTGTCCTGGCGTTTCTGTTGATAGTGGTCGGCGGCTCGCTGACCTTGTTCGCCTTCCGCGCCCCGGTGGTCAAGAGCCAGGTGGGCTTTGCGCTGTTGTCGCGCGAGACCCTGCTACTGGCCAATAACCTAGTACTCATAGTTGCCGCCTCGATGATCTTGCTCGGCACCCTCTATCCCTTGCTGCTGGACGCACTGACCGGGGCCAAGATGTCGGTCGGCCCGCCGTATTTCAACGCCATGTTCCTGCCGCTGATGGCGGTGCTGATGGCGGTGATGGCCATCGGGATGCTGGTGCGCTGGAAGAGCACACCAGGGCAATGGCTGCTGAGCATGCTGGCGCCAGTGTTACTCGGCAGTGCCGCGTTGGGCGTGTTGGGCTCCTTGGTTCTGGGCGATTTCCACTGGGCGGTATTGGCTGTCTGTGTACTGGCTGCCTGGGTAGTGCTGGCTGGGTTGCGCGATCTACGCGACAAAACCCGCAACAAGGGTTTGCTCAAAGGCAGCCTTGGTATGCCCGGCAGTTATTGGGGCATGCAACTGGCGCATTTAGGCATCGCCGTGTGCGCCTTGGGCATAGTGTTGTCGAGCCAAAACAACAGCGAGCGTGACTTGCGCATGGCACCGGGCGAGGCCGTTGAAGTGGGTGGTTATCGCTTTGTTTTCGAGGGTGCCAAGCACCATCAGGGGCCGAACTTCACCTCTGATAAGGCCAGCGTCCGGGTGTTTGTTGGCGACCAGCAAGTGACCCTGCTGCATCCCGAGAAACGCTTGTACACAGTACAGGGCTCGATGATGACCGAGGCCGCTATCGACGCAGGCCTTAGCCGTGACCTTTACGTGGCTCTCGGTGAGCCGCTGGAAAACGGCGCTTGGGCGGTGCGGGTGCATGTCAAACCCTACATTCGCTGGATTTGGCTGGGCGCATTGATGACCGGCCTCGGCGGTTTATTGGCGGCCTGTGACCGGCGCTACCGTCTTAAAGTTAAGAGCCGGGTGCGCGAAGCCTTAGGCTTGGCGGGAGCCTCAGCATGAAGCGGGCGTTGTTATTGCTGCCACTGGTGGTGTTTTTGGCGGTGGCGGTGTTTTTGTACCGCGGCCTCTACCTTGACCCGGCCGAGTTACCCTCGGCCTTGATCAACAAGCCGTTCCCGGCTTTTAGCTTGCCGGCAGTCAGTGGCGACCGGGTGATCACCGAGGCTGACCTAAAGGGCCAGCCGGCCTTGGTTAATGTCTGGGCGACTTGGTGCCCGTCGTGTCGAGTCGAGCATCCGTTTCTCACTGAGTTACGCGCCCAGGGTGTGCGCATCCTCGGGGTCAATTACAAAGATGAGAACTTAGCCGCGCAAAAATGGCTGGTGGATCTGCACGACCCCTATCAGCTCAACATCAATGATGAGAAGGGCAGCCTCGGCTTGGATTTGGGCGTGTACGGTGCTCCCGAAACCTTCCTGGTCGATAAAGACGGGATCATCCGCCACAAGTACGTCGGCGTGATTGATGCACAAGTCTGGCGCGAGCAATTAGCCGGCCTTTATCAAGGCCTGGTTGACGAGGCGCGGCCATGAAGCGACTGATCATTGCTGTGTTCGGCACGCTGTTGCTGAGCGGCCTGGCAAGCGCCGCGATTGATACTTACGAGTTCGCCGATCAAGCCAAGCGCGAGCGCTTCAGCACGCTGACCAAGGAGCTGCGTTGCCCCAAGTGTCAGAATCAGGACATCGCCGACTCCAATGCCCCAATTGCCACCGACTTGCGCCGCGAAATCTATCGCATGCTGCAAGAGGGGCAGAGTGATGAGCAAATCGTCGAGTATCTGGTGAACCGCTACGGCGACTTCGTGCGCTACAAGCCGCCGGTCAATGCCCGCACGCTGATCCTCTGGTATGGCCCTGCGGTGGCGCTGGGTGGTGGCGCATTGTTGTTGCTGCTGATGGTCATTCGCCGCCGGCGCTCCAGTGCAGCCAATCTCGAGCTATGCCCCGAAGAGCGCGAACGTCTCACCAAATTGCTTAATAGCACCTCGTCCAATACCAATCAGCTGGATAAATAAGCCCCATGATGGATTTCTGGATCGTTGCCAGTCTGTTGCTGTTGGCCGCCCTTGCCGTACTGTTGTTACCGCTGTTGCGGGGTCGTAAGGCGCAAACCGAAGAAGACCGCACTGCTCTCAACGTCGCGCTCTACCAAGAGCGTCTGGCCGAGTTGCAAGCGCAGCTGACGGCCGGCGTACTGAGTGCCGAGCAGCTGGCCCAGGGCCAAGCCGAAGCCGCCCGCGAACTGCTCGCCGATACCGACGGTTGCGAAACCGAGCGGCGCGCACCATTGGCTAAGTGGTTGCCAGTAGCGGCCGCTGTCATGGTGCCGCTGCTGGGTTTGGGGCTGTACCTGCAGTGGGGCGCCAGTGACCAGGTTGAGTTGACCCGGCAATTTGCCCAGGCGCCGCGTTCGGTTGAAGAAATGACCGCGCGCCTTGAGCAAGCCGTAGAGCTGCAGCCTGAGTCTGCCGAGGCCTGGTATTTCCTCGGCCGTACTTACATGGCGCAAACCCGCCCCCAAGACGCCGCCAAAGCGTTTGAAAAAGCCGTGAACTTGGCCGAGCGCCAGCCCGAACTGCTCGGCCAGTGGGCCCAAGCGCTGTATTTTGTGGCCGATAAAAAGTGGTCGCCGCAGTTACAGGCGCTGACCGACGAAGCCCTCAAGGCCGATCCGCAAGAGGCCACCAGCCTAGGCCTGCTGGGTATCGCAGCCTTTGAGGCCGGGCGTTATAAGGATGCCGTGTTGTACTGGCGTCGTTTGGTCGCGGTGTTGCCAGCCGATGATCCTTCCCGCGCCCCGCTGGAAGGCGGTATTGCCCGCGCCCTGGAGCAAATGACTGCGGCAGGCGAAAGCCTGCCGGCAGAACCGGCGGTAGCTGCTACGGCCACCGGGGCAACGCTCAAGGTACGGGTAAGCTTGGCGGATGAGCTCAAAGGCAAGGTGCTACCCGGCGACAGCGTATTTATCTTCGCCAAAGCCAGCGAAGGACCGCCAATGCCCTTGGCGGTTAAACGCCTGACCGTGGCGGACTTGCCGGCCGAGGTCAGCCTGTCAGACAGCGACGCGATGATGCCGCAGTTAAAACTCTCCAACTTCCCGCAGGTGCAGTTGCAGGCGCGCATCTCCCGCGCCGGCAATGCCAAAGCCGGTGAGTGGATGGTGCGCAGCCAACCGCTGTCCAGCAGCAGCAGCGAATTGCAGCAACTGGTCATCAATAGTGCCGACCAATGAGCCGCGACCCAATGCTCAGCTTTAGCCGCGCGCTGTTTGCCGTGACCCTGATGCTCGGGCTGAGTGCGTGCAGTCTGCAGTCGAGCCAATCCGGCAATCCAACGCCGCAGGTCAGCGGAAAACCCCACCCGCACTTCGCACCGCCCCCGCAAGGGCAAAGTCACTGGGATTCGAAGCTGGGCGTGCATGTCATCGAAAACACCCCAGACCTGTATTACCGCGAACGCACCTATTATCACTGGAATAACGGTTGGAGCTGGGCCGTACAACCCAACGGCCCCTGGCAAGCGTGCCCAAACAGCGCCGTGCCGCAGGGCTTGAGCCAACACTACAACTAATAATAACGGCGCCTAAGGGCGCCGTTATTATTAGTGTGGCAGGCAAGGCGAATTTATTTATTTGGTTTGGCGAGCTACCGGCTGAAGTTGAGGGCGGTGACAGCCTACTAATAGGCTTGAGAATGTTGCCTTAAGCTAAGTCGCGGTGGAGTGCAGGTCGAGTTCAGGTTTTGACGGCTAACGTTTAGATTAAGAGACTGCGGAACGCGCTCCCAAGCGAGCGTTTGTTAGGCCACAGCGCGGTTTAAGACGAACATAGCGCTTTTCGAAGGGCTTGGGGGAGTGGAATGGGTCGTTTGCTTTCCGGTGATATGGAAACTTGCGTTAGGGTAGATCGAAACGTCATTTTATTTGAGCTATTACGGGCCTCTACTAAAAAAGTAAAAGACGTAGTCGAGAGTTCCTTACTGCGTATTTCTATGTTTATTACCTCATCCCAAACCATTGGTGCTAAAAATTCAATTGTAAGCGATCGAGCAGGGGGGAGAATGCCCATTGCGAAAATTTCGCGGATAGCCGGCGTTCCAAGTATATGAGTTAAGAAATCGTGTACCGCTTCTATGACGAAGTACGTTATGCGTGGTGTGTAGACAATACCTGCAGGATCGCAGTCCCCAAATAAAATTCTTCGACTTATTGTAAAGCTCATGAGGTGCACCCTTGTGCGGTATAGCCTAACGTTTAGTTAAGGGGCGGGCTTTAGCCCGTCCCAGTGAGCGAAGCGAACGGTTTGAGCCGCTAGTTAGGTGCGTGCAACCGAATGCTCCAGCGGTAAAAGGAGCCCAAAATTTGGGCAGGATCATTTTTAACCCTCACAGCTCCAGCAAGACATGAAATTACCAGGGTTGCTTTCCTTGCATTTTTTACACAGCCAC
>JAURXE010000778.1 GCA_030654635.1 Pseudomonas sp. | reverse complement strand
GTGACTGTAGCCGGTGATACGGGTGAAGGCGGCATTGACATTGACAATGGTGCTGTCGGCCGCGGTGATCATGATGCCTTCGTGGGAGTGGGAGAACACGCTGGCGGCCAGCACGAGTTTTTCTTCGGCCAGTTTGCGTTTGCTGATATCACGCAAAAACATAAAGTACTGCCCGCCGGTCACATCCCGGTAGGTGCTGCTGACCTCTACCTGCCAGAGCGATTGGTCCTTGCGCCGGTGTACCGATTCGAATTGCTGGTGGCCGAGGCGCTGAGTGCTGGCCAGGTAAGTGGTCGTTTCCAGTGTGCGCTCGGGGGCGATCAGCTTACTGATCGGCATGTCTAGCAGCTCTGCGCGGCTGTAGCCGGACTGCCGGCAGTAAGCGGGATTAACATCCTGCAAGCGGCCTTGTGCATTCACATGCCAGAAACCATCAAGAGTGGTTTCGAGAATGCTGTGCAGCGCCTCATAACTGTCTGCCAATGCCGCTTCGGCCTGCTTGCGTGCACTGCAATCGCTCAACACAATGCGCAGGGCCGGTGCGCCCGTGTCATCCAGGGCGGTGGTGGCTTCCAGGCGTGCCCAAAAGGCTGCGCTGCCCGTTCTGCGCATATGCAGTTCGCAGGCCTGTGGCTCGCCTGTGGCGATTAGCTGGGTGCGCAGGCGATAAAAAATATCCTGATCGTCATGCAGGATAAAGCGTGACAAGGGTTGCTTGACCAGCTCGGTGCGCACGACACCGAGCAATTGGGTGGCGGTGAGGTTGGCTTGCAGAATCAAACCGTTGCCGCTGAGGGTGCAATAACCGACCGGAGCCAGGTCGTAGAGGTCGAAATAGCGCTCGCGGGCGGTTTCGACCTGCGCCTGAGTGCGGCGCAGCTCCTCGTTTTGCATCTCCAGTTCAATTTGATGGACGCGTAACTCATGCAGCGTTTGTCTGCTGGCTTGGCTGTCCTGAGACTCGCCGTCCTCCGCGGGCAGCGTTGGCATGTGAGCCGCAATTTTTTCGGCGCGCTGGCGAAGTACCGTCTCGGGACTTTCCGGGGGGCTAACTTGGTTGCGTTGGGTGAGTCGTTTTTTCATCCTTGCGGCCCCCATTTGTTACTTCTTCGGCGCTAACCAGTGTTGTCCATTGCGGCGCAGGTGATGCCAATAATACTGCCCGCAGTATCGCGTAGTGGTTCCACAGTTAAGTCAGTAAAGCTGGGTTTGTCATTTTTGCATGTGGGCACCTTTTGCCGGGTGCCAACACCACTTTCCAGCACGCCGCGTTTGATCGCCGTGAGGAGGGCGGCTTCGTCGGCGGGTAATAAATCGGCATCGGTCTTGCCCAGGTACTGCTCAGCGATGAAACCCGGTTTGGGGTTGTGGACCCAGGTGTAACGCAGCTCTGTATCTTGGTTGAACACCATCATCGGCGAGGCGCTCAGGGCCACCCGCATGCGCTGTTCATTCAGTCGCAGGGCATTCTCGGCTTCTTTGCGTTCGGTAATATTGAGCATCGCGCCGATCATGCGCAGGGCCTGGCCTTGCTCGTTGCGCAGTACAAAGCCACGGTCCAGCACCATGGCATAGCCGCCATCGGCCTTGCGAAACCGGTATTCGTCTTCCCAGTGGTTATTTGCCGAGCTTGCCACCAAGGCATTGCGGCCATCGACTACTCGCAGGCGGTCATCCGGGTGAACGCGTTCCACCCACCAGTTGGTTGACTGGGCGGCCGAGACGATTTCGGACCAGCCGAAGACCGAGATGCCGGCCTCGTTCCAGCGCTGCTCGCCCTTGATGATGTCCCAGTCCCAGAGCACGTCGCGGGCGGCTTTGGCGGCCAGGCGATAGCGTTCCTCATTGAGGCGCAGGGTTTCATGCTCGTTGATGTCGACATAGGTGATCACCGCGCCCTCGATCACGTTGTCCAGGGTGCGGTAGGGCAGGATGCGCATCTTGAACCAGCGCCCCTCGGTGGTTTGTACGTCGATTTCTTTCGGGGTGAGGGTTTCCAGTACGGTCTGTACGTCGTGCACCAGGCTGTTGTAACCGATCAGGTTGGAGACGATATGCCCCACGGGGCGGCCGACATCGCTTTGGATCAGGTTGATGATCCGTGAGGCGGCCGGTGTGAAGCGCAGAATGCGCAGGTTGTGGTCGACAAACACGGTGCCGATGCCGGTGCCGGCCAGCAGGTTGTTCATGTCGTTGTTGGCCCGCGACAGTTCCAGCACCTTGATCTGCAGCTCGGTGTTGACGGTGGCCAGCTCTTCGTTGACCGACTGCAACTCCTCTTTTGAGGTTTCCAGCTCCTCATTGGTGGACTGCAACTCTTCGTTAACCGATTGCATTTCCTCGTTGGAGGATTTGAGCTCTTCACTGGAGCTTTCCAGCTCTTCAATGGTGCTTTGCAGGAAGGCTTCCTTGCTCCAAAGCTCTTGTTTGAGTGCGCTAATGCGCTCGTCGACGTCGGCTTCCAGGCTTTGCAGGTTGCTGCTCACTTGGGCGGTGGCCTGCTGCAGTTGCTCGGGGTCAAGGTTTGCGGCTTCCTCCAGGATGACCAGGAACAGCGGTGTGCCGAGTGCGCTCATGGGGCCGTTGTTGACCGGTCGGATGGTCAGATTGATTAAGCTGAAGTGGCCGTTGGTCTTCACCCGCAGCCCGAGATTATGAACGCTCTCATTGTTGCTGGTGGCTTGCAGCAGGCCGCTGGTCAAGGCCGGGCGCAAGCCTTCGCGGGCCATTTTTAAAATATTGTTGATGCCCGCCTCGCCTTGAGCGGGCTCCAGGTACATGCCGCTGCGACCGTGCAGGTACAGGATGTCGCCGAGGCTGTTGACCAGCACACCGACTGGCGCCAATTGCTGCAGCAGGGCCTGCTCGGTCAGCTCACGCAGCGGCAGTTTGAGCGGCTGCGCACTCTTGGCGGCGCTGCGCGGGTGGGTGATGGTGGCGAGTTCGGTGGCGTTCATCGGCGACAACAAATGGCTAAGAGAGTTGCGGCGCATGCCATGGAAATCATCCTTGCGTTGGAACAGTTTGGTTTTGCGGTCCAGCACGCTAAACAGCTCGTCAAACTCGCCGATGCCCTCCGAGGTGCCCAGCAGCAGGATGCCGCCGGGGTTCAGCGCGTAGTGGAACAGTGGAATGAGCTTGCGTTGCAGCTCCATGCCGAAATAGATCAGCAGGTTGCGACAGCTGATCAGGTCGAGCTTGGAGAAGGGCGGGTCTTTGATCAGGTCCTGCTCAGAGAAAATAAGCAGATCGCGGATGTTTTTATGGATGCGGTAACTGCAGCCGTCCGGTTCTAGGGTGAAAAACCGCCGCAGTCGCTCGGCGGAAACGTCGTTGGCGATGCTGGCCGGATAAACCCCGCTGCGGGCCGTGGCAATGGCGCGGCTATCGATGTCGGTGGCGAACACTTGCACCGCGTAGTTGGACTTGAATGCCTCACGGTATTCCTGCAGCAAGATGGCCAGCGAATAGGCCTCCTCGCCAGTGGAGCAGCCCGTCGACCAGACCCGGATGGCCGAGCCTGCCGTTTTATTGGCAAACAGCTTGGGGATGATCTCGCTCTCCAGGCTCTGAAACACCTCGGGGTCGCGAAAGAAATTGGTCACCCCGATCAGCAGGTCGCGAAATAACGCCTCCACCTCGGTCGGTGCTTGCTGCAGGTATTTGACGTAGTTGTCGATGGTGTCGACCTGGTGGACGGCCATGCGCCGTTCTATGCGGCGCAAAATGGTGCTGGGCTTGTACTGGGAAAAGCTGTGGCCGGTTTTGGAGCGCAACAAAATGAAGATTTTTTTCAGTGCGTCTTCGGTTTTTGGCGCGGCCGCATGGGCCAGGCGCATCGGCTTGCCAAAGGCGTGGGCCACATAGGCCATCAGCTGTGCGGGCATCTCGGCCGGTGGCAATTGATAGTCGACCAAGCCGGTGGCGATAGCGCTGCGGGGCATGCCGTCGAATTCGGTGGACTCGGGGTTTTGCGTCATCACCATGCCGCCTTCGCCCTTGATCGCCCGCACGCCCAAGGTGCCATCGCTGCCGGTGCCGGACAGGATGATGCCGATGGCGCGTTCGTGCTGCTCTTGGGCTAAAGATCGAAATAGAAAATCCACCGGCAAGCGCTGGCCACGGGGCTCGGCGGGCTCAAGCAATTGCAGGCAGCCATTGAGCAGGGCCATGTCGCGGTTGGGCGGGATGATGTAGGTGCAGTTGATTTGCACCGGCATACCGTCTTCGACCTCGAACACTTGCATGCGGGTGCAGCGTTGGATCAGCTCGGCCAGCAGGCTCTTGTGGTCCGGCGCCAGGTGCTGCACCAGTACGAAGGCCATGCCCGGGTCTTTGTCGGTCGGCATGCCGGCGAAGAAGGCTTCAAACGCCGCCAGCCCGCCGGCGGAGGCGCCAATCCCGACCACCGGGAAATTATTGCTTGGCGTTGCCTGCGCCGTGCTGTGAGGGCTTGCTGCTGCTTGCGGTGTTGCCGCTTGGCTTGAGACTTGCGCCGATTTGGCTGTTTTTTTTGTTGTCGCCATGATCGGCATCCTAGATTCAACGCACGTGAAGGTTAGCCCGTGGGCAATGCGGTTTGAGCCGCCGCAGCGCAGTGGCAGGCTTGAGTCCCAGGCGCCGGTTTGGCTGCCCCAGGGACTGATTTTGCGCAAGTATAAACCGAGTGGCCAGCGCCGCCGCTAATCGCCAGCGACTGGCTGTGACGGCTCTGGCAAGCGCTGGGCTTTTGGCGCTATTCGCGGGGCTAGAGCGGGCTGAGTGGCCGGTTATAAGTTTAGCCAGTGCATAACTAAGCATAGGTAGATCTGGATTTAACCGGGGTTAACCACTGTGTGACTCTGCTGGCCATGAATAGGCCTTGGTGTTTCTCCTGCAAGCGGTGTGTCGCCCTAGTGGCCGGGCGAGCTGTGGATGGCCGTTTGCCTGAGTGGCTGGCGTGATCAGCTGTTTGCCGGCGGAACTGGCCTTCTGGGCGCTGTGGCATTGTCGCCATGCGCGACCACCCGATTTGACTCGCTAGGCGAGGGGCACCCTGCGCCGTTTTGCCCTCGGATGCCCGTGCTTGGCGCATCCGGGTCGCATTCTTTAAGCCACTCAGGTGGGCTGCCACTCAGGCAGACCCTCTATTAGCCGTGAGCTAAGACTAACAAGGCAACTTTGCCGC
>JAURXE010000770.1 GCA_030654635.1 Pseudomonas sp. | reverse complement strand
TCGCCGTAGTAGGCCAGGATCCGCGCCCGCGGGCTGAGGGTCGGGTTGCTCAGGGCTTCGCTGTAACGGGCCAGGCGCGGCTGATAAATAAAGCTCAGGGCCTGCAGGGCGAAGTCTTCCTTGCTGGCGAAGTAGTGGTAGAAGGAGCCCTTGGGGATGCCTGCCGCCTGCACTATCTCCTGCACGCCAGTACCGTGGTAACCGCGGCGGGTCATTACCGCGGCACCTTTGGCGAGGATCAGGTCACGTTTGTCGAGTCGAATGCTATTCATGGGCTAAGCATATGACCGGTCGTCTCGCTTTACCCAGCACTATAGATACGCGTGATAGATCGCTATGTATCGGCGGGGTGGATGGAGCCTGGCGATAGCCACTGAGGCGTTACAGCCAGGTGACCTGTTGCTCCAGCGGAAAGCGCAGCCGCGGGTTGTACACGCCTTTATCGGTGCCCCGGCCGACGGCCAGCAGCATGATCGGCAGGGCGTGGCGCGGTATCTGTAACACCTTGCGCAAACGCACTTCGTCAAAGCCCTCCATCGGACAGGTGGCGTAGCCGTGGCTCTGAAAGCCAAGCATCAGGTTTTCTGCCGCGAGGGCCGTGGACTTCACCGCCCATAAGCGCATTTGCCCGTGGCTGTTGGGGCTACGCATCAGCGGTTTGCGCAAGGCCGCCAGGCGCAGCAGCTGGCGCTTGCAAAATCCCAGCAGGCCGAACGGGCCTTGGTTGTACTGAAAGGGCGCGGTTTTGCTGTAGAAATGCCGAATGCGTGGCGGCACTTCAGCTTCGGGCCAGTAGCGGATGACATCCGCGCAGGCTTGGCGCCAGGTGTCCGGGCGTGCCAGTACGGCGATGATCAGCGGCGCCTTGGCGGCATTTTGCTGCATGCACACTGTATGCAGTCGCCCGAGCAGCTGCGGGTCGCGGATCACTTGAAAACTCCAGGGCTGCAGATTGCAGGAGTTGGGCGCCAGTACCGCCAGCTCCAGGCAGTCGCGAATCACCGCCTCGGGCACCGGCTCGCTGCTGAAGCGCCGCACCGCCCGGCGGCTTTCAATCAGCTCGCGCAGGGCGGCCGGGCTGACGGAAGGAGTCGGGGCAGAATTGGCGGCAGCGCTGGTCATGGTCGGCATCCTGGGGTGATTGCGCCGCTCACTGCGCGAGGGAATCGAGCAGTTGGCGAATGCCTTTGTCGTTGGGTGACAGTGCCAGCAGGGTTTGCGCCCAGCGTTTGGCAGCGCTCTTGTCGCCGAGGTCGCGGTTGAAGGTAATCAACCCCAGCAGTACTTCCTGGTCCTGCGGGAAGTCTTTATGGGCGGCTTCCAGCACCTTGATTGCGGCTGTGGCTTGGCCGCTGCTGTTCAGTGCCACGGCGTATACGTAGCGATAACGCAGGTGTTCGGGCGCCAGTTGACTGGCCAGGGCGAGTTCGCTGACCGCTTCGGGCAGGCGTTGTTGTCGGGCTAAGGCCAGGCCGAGGGTGTGGTGCAGGGTTGGTTCTTCAGGGCTGCGGACCAGCGCGTCACGCAGCACGCGTTCGGCTTGCGGTTCTTGGCTTTGGCTTTGATAGAGGCTGGCCAGATTGACTGCAGCCGGGGTGAAGGGGTCTAGCGCCAGTGCTTGACGGAAATAAGCTTCGGCTTGGGTGGCGTCGCCGCGCTCGGCGTACAGCGCGCCGAGATTGGTCAGCGACTCCGGCCGATCGGCATTGAACAGCTGGGCGGCAATGTATTCATCCAGCGCCTGCTTGAACGCTTGGCGATTGGCTGGTTTCAGGCTGGCCTCGTGGGCGCCGGCCAGGGCGCGGGCGGCGGCCATGCGCACGCCGCGCACCGGGTCGGCGAGCAGCGGCGGCAGGGCTTGTGAGCTCATATTGGGGGCAATGCGCTCGACGGTTTCGACGGCGGCTTGGCGAACCATTGCATCGTCGTCATACAGGCCGTCGACCAGCAGGGTGAAGCTTTGCTGGTCGCGGCTGGCGCGCAGCCGTGAAAGCGCGCTGGCGCGGGCAATGGCCGGTTGCGTGACGTCCGAGATAACCGCTAATAAACCCGCATCGGCGCTGGGCAGGCCCTGGTTGGCGGCGGCAAAGGCCTCGGCAAAGCGCTGATGGCCGGCGGGCGGGTGCGGGTACCATTGCTGGAGCTTGGCGGCCGCCCACTGGGGTTTCTTGTCGGTGTGGCAACTGTTGCAGGCA
This sequence comes from Pseudomonas sp., assembly GCA_030654635.1. GTDB lineage: Bacteria > Pseudomonadota > Gammaproteobacteria > Pseudomonadales > Pseudomonadaceae > Aquipseudomonas. The sequence continues at coordinate 89 of JAURXE010000770.1, read as the reverse complement.
TTCGGCGTGCCCAAGGCTACCGATAAATCGGGGCGCGGGATGCGCAACGAGTGATCGTTGCGCGGGTCAACCTGCATATAGGTGGTGGT
>JAURXE010000762.1 GCA_030654635.1 Pseudomonas sp. | reverse complement strand
CTAGGTCCGGTTTTTTGTGAAGCTTGACGTCTTACTCGGCAGTTACAGCTACAGCACCGGCAGAACGATCAACCAACTCGACATACGCCATAGGCGCGTTGTCGCCAGCGCGGAAACCGCACTTGAGGATACGCAGGTAGCCGCCCTGACGGGTGGCGTAGTGCTTGCCCAGGTCATTGAACAGCTTACCAACCATAGCTTTCGAACGAGTACGATCGAAGGCCAGACGACGGTTAGCAACGCTATCAATTTTAGCCAAGGTGATCAGCGGCTCAGCGACGCGACGCAGTTCCTTGGCCTTAGGCAGGGTAGTTTTGATCAGCTCGTGCTCAAACAGCGACACTGCCATGTTCTGAAACATGGCCTTACGGTGCGCGCTGGTGCGGTTGAGGTGACGACCACTCTTACGATGACGCATGGTTAAATTCCTTACCGAACTCTCGTTCAGTGATTACGACGATCAGGCCGTGGCCTTCTCGTCTTTCTTAAGGCTTGCCGGCGGCCAGTTGTCGAGGCGCATACCGAGGGACAGACCACGTGAGGCCAGAACGTCCTTGATCTCAGTCAGGGACTTCTTACCTAGGTTCGGAGTCTTCAACAGCTCTACTTCGGTGCGCTGAATCAGGTCGCCGATGTAGTAGATGTTTTCCGCCTTAAGGCAGTTGGCCGAACGAACGGTCAGCTCAAGATCATCAACCGGGCGCAACAGGATCGGATCGATCTCGTCTTCCTGCTCGATTACCACAGGCTCACTATCACCTTTGAGATCGACGAACGCAGCCAACTGCTGTTGCAGAATGGTTGCAGCACGACGAATAGCCTCTTCAGGATCGAGAGTACCGTTGGTTTCCAGGTCAATGACCAGCTTGTCCAGGTTAGTGCGCTGCTCAACGCGGGCGTTTTCTACAACGTACGCGAGGCGACGAACCGGGCTAAACGAAGCGTCAAGCTGCAAGCGACCAATGCTGCGGCTTTCATCTTCATCGCTCTGACGTGAGTCAGCCGGCTCATAGCCACGTCCGCGGGCAACGGTGAGCTTCATGCTCAACGCGCCGTTGGAAGCTAGGTTAGCAATGACGTGATCGGGGTTAACGATCTCGACATCGTGATCCAGCTGAATATCGGCAGCGGTAACCACACCCGAACCTTTCTTAACCAGGTTCAGCGTAACTTCGTCACGGCCGTGCAGCTTGATAGCCAAACCTTTAAGGTTGAGCAGGATTTCAATTACATCCTCCTGCACACCTTCGATGGCGCTGTACTCATGAAGTACACCGTCAATCTCGACCTCGACTACCGCGCAGCCTGGCATAGAGGACAACAAGATGCGACGCAACGCATTGCCCAACGTGTGGCCAAAACCACGCTCGAGAGGCTCGAGTGTGATTTTAGCGCGGGTAGGACTCACCACCTGCACATCAATGTGACGGGGGGTCAGGAACTCATTTACCGAAATCTGCATGGATGCACCTATTACTAGCCCTTACTTGGAGTAGAGCTCGACAATCAGGCTTTCGTTGATGTCGGCAGACAGATCGCTGCGAGCAGGAACGCTTTTAAACACGCCCGACTTCTTCTCAACGTCAACTTCTACCCACTCAACGCGGCCACGCTGGGCACACAGTTCAAGAGCTTGAACGATGCGCAGCTGATTCTTCGACTTCTCACGAATCGCTACCACGTCACCAGCACTAACCTGGTAAGACGGGACGTTTACGGTTTTACCGTTGATGCTGATCGCTTTATGCGAAACCAGCTGACGGGATTCAGCGCGAGTAGCGCCATAACCCATACGGTAAACGACGTTGTCCAGGCGGCACTCAAGAATCTGCAGCAGGTTCTCACCAGTAGCGCCTTTACGAGCGGCAGCTTCTTTGTAATAACCACTGAATTGACGCTCAAGTACACCGTAGATACGACGAACTTTTTGCTTCTCACGCAGCTGGGTGCCGTAGTCAGACTGACGGCCACGGCGTTGGCCGTGAATACCTGGGGCTGCTTCGATGTTGCACTTCGTTTCCAGAGCGCGTACACCGCTTTTCAGGAAAAGATCTGTGCCTTCACGACGAGACAGTTTGCATTTTGGACCAATGTAACGTGCCATTTATCTGTCTCCTGATTACACGCGACGCTTCTTCGGCGGACGGCACCCGTTATGCGGGATTGGCGTCACGTCGGTGATGCTGGCGATCTTGTAACCGCAACCGTTCAAAGCACGGACAGCGGACTCACGACCTGGACCTGGACCCTTGACGTTAACGTCGAGGTTTTTCAGGCCGTATTCCAGCGCAGCTTGACCAGCACGTTCAGCAGCCACCTGGGCAGCGAACGGAGTGGACTTGCGTGAACCGCGGAAACCTGAACCACCCGAGGTAGCCCAAGAAAGCGCGTTACCCTGACGGTCAGTAATGGTCACAATAGTGTTGTTGAAAGACGCGTGGATGTGGGCGATGCCATCAACCACTGTCTTTTTGATTTTTTTACGAGGACGAGCAGCAGGTTTTGCCATGACTATATTCCTGTCGATTCGCGAGCGCGATTACTTGCGGATCGGCTTACGCGGGCCCTTACGGGTACGCGCGTTGGTCTTAGTACGCTGACCGCGTGCCGGTAGGCCACGACGATGACGCAGACCGCGATAGCAGCCTAGGTCCATCAAGCGCTTGATTTTCATGTTGATCTCGCGACGCAGATCACCTTCGGTATTAACCTGGGCAACTGCTCCACGCAACAATTCGACCTGCTCGTCGCTCAGATCTTTGATTTTAGCTGCCGGGTTAACCCCGGTAGTTGCACAAATCTTCTGTGCTGTTGTGCGACCGACACCAAAGATGTAGGTCAGCGAGATAACAGTGTGCTTGTTATCCGGAATGTTTACGCCTGCAATACGGGCCATTCAGTTGGACTCCTTTGACAGCTACCGACACCCTTCAAAGCCAAGAAAAGGGCGCGCGATATTAACGCTGTAATAGCAAATAATCAACCCAGTAGCGCACTAGCTACCGGGCTTTTACGCTTTAAGTCAAAATCAGCCTTGGCGCTGCTTATGACGCGGTTCAGCGCTGCAGATTACGCGCACGACACCTTCGCGGCGAATAATCTTGCAGTTACGGCACAGCTTTTTCACCGATGCACGAACTTTCATCACCAACTCCTCGAACCTTACAGACACTTCAGCGGAGCATGCCGCTGCCGTAGCCCTTCAGGTTAGTTTTCTTCATCAGGGATTCATACTGGTGCGAAACGAGGTGAGATTGCACTTGGGCCATAAAGTCCATCACAACCACTACCACGATCAGCAACGAGGTCCCGCCAAGATAGAACGGTACGTTGGCCGCCACCACTAGGAACTGGGGCAACAAGCATACGGCCGTCATGTACAGAGCACCGAACATGGTCAAACGAGTCAATACGCCATCGATATAGCGCGCCGACTGCTCACCTGGACGGATACCCGGAATAAAGGCACCGGACTTTTTCAGGTTTTCCGCTACGTCTTTTGGATTGAACATCAAGGCCGTGTAGAAGAAGCAGAAGAAAATAATCCCCGCACTAAACAGCAAGATATTCAACGGATGACCCGGAGCGATTGCCTGCGATAGATCCTGCATCCAGCCCATCCCTTCGGACTGACCAAACCAGGCACCTAACGAGGCAGGAAACAGCAAGATGCTGCTGGCGAAAATAGCCGGAATCACACCCGCCATGTTCACCTTCAAAGGCAAGTGGCTAGTTTGCGCAGCAAAAACCTTACGGCCCTGCTGACGCTTGGCATAGTGCACCGCAATACGGCGCTGACCACGCTCAATAAACACCACAAAACCGATGATCGCCACCGCCAACAAACCGATAGCCACCAGGGCGAAGATATTAATATCGCCCAAACGCGCAGACTCGAAAGACTGCCCAATAGCACTCGGCAGACCGGCCACGATACCTGCAAAAATCAGCATCGAAATACCGTTGCCGACACCGCGCTCAGTGATCTGCTCGCCCAACCACATCATGAACATTGCGCCAGCCACGAAGGTGGTAACAGCCACGAAGTGAAAGCCGAAATCAGCCGAAAAAGCCACACCCTGACCAGCCAAGCCAACCGACATGCCGGTGGCTTGAACCAATGCCAGGATTACAGTGCCGTAGCGGGTGTACTGGCTAATCTTACGACGGCCAGACTCACCTTCCTTCTTCAACTGCTCTAGCTGCGGGCTAACAGTGGTCATCAATTGCATGATGATCGATGCCGAAATGTACGGCATGATCCCCAACGCAAAAATACTCATCCGTTCCAGCGCGCCACCAGAAAACATGTTGAACAAGCTAAGAATGGTCCCCTCATTCTGCCGAAACAGAGCAGCCAGCCGCTCAGGATTGATGCCAGGAACTGGAATGTGTGCGCCAATCCGGTAGACGATAATCGCCAACAGGAGAAACCGCAGACGCGCCCAGAGCTCGGACAACCCGCCATTGCTTAGACTTGAGAGAGCACCTTGCTTAGCCATTTATTCCTCGAACTTGCCGCCAGCTGCTTCGATAGCCGCACGCGCACCTTTGGTGGCAGCGATACCTTTGAGGGTGACAGCGCGAGTAATCTCACCGGACAGCATCACTTTCACGCGCTGTACGTTTTGATTAATCAGGTTGGCATCCTTGAGCGTTTGCAGAGTTACAACGCCGCCTTCCACTTTGTTCAGCTCTGAAGTACGCACTTCTGCGCGATCCATAGCCTTCAAGGAGACGAAGCCGAACTTCGGCAAACGACGGTGCAGTGGCTGCTGGCCGCCTTCAAAACCCGGAGCAATGGTGCCACCGGAGCGCGAAGACTGGCCCTTGTGGCCGCGGCCGCAAGTTTTGCCCAAACCGCTACCAATACCACGGCCGACGCGCTGCTTAACGCGACGCGAACCCGGGGCTGGACTCAGATCATTGAGTTTCATCGATTAAACCTCGACGCGCAGCATGTAGTAAGCCTTGTTGATCATCCCGCGATTCTCGGGAGTATCCAGCACTTCTACAGTGTGACCGATACGACGCAGACCCAAACCCTTAACGCACAATTTGTGGTTAGGGATCCGGCCGGTCATGCTTTTGATCAGCGTAACTTTTACGGTTGCAGTAGCCATGATCAGAAGATCTCCTGAACAGTCTTGCCGCGCTTAGCAGCAATAGAGGCAGGGGACTGCATAGCCTTCAAACCTTTAAAAGTGGCGTGAACCACGTTTACTGGGTTAGTCGAGCCGTAGCACTTGGCCAAGACGTTCTGCACGCCAGCAACTTCGAGAACAGCACGCATTGCGCCGCCAGCGATGATGCCAGTACCTTCAGACGCAGGCTGCATGTACACCTTAGAGGCGCCATGACCAGACTTCATCGCGTACTGCAGAGTGGTACCGTTAAGATCCACTTGAATCATGTTGCGACGGGCAGCTTCCATAGCTTTCTGGATAGCAGCAGGCACTTCACGAGACTTACCACGGCCAAAACCTACACGACCCTTACCATCACCCACCACGGTCAACGCGGTGAAAGTGAAGATACGGCCGCCTTTAACGGTCTTAGCAACACGGTTAACTTGAACCAACTTCTCGATGTAGCCTTCGTCGCGCTTTTGGTCGTTATTTGACATAACTTAGAACTCCATCCCGCCTTCACGAGCAGCATCAGCCAGTGCCTGAACACGACCGTGATACTTGAAGCCCGAACGATCGAAGGCAACTTGAGTAATGCCGGCGACTTTCGCACGCTCAGCAATCAGCAGCCCAACCTTTTTGGCCGCGTCAATGTTGCCAGTGGCAGCATCACGCAATTCTTTATCCAAAGTCGAGGCACTGGCCAAGACTTTGCTGCCGTCGGCCGAGATGACCTGGGCGTATATATGCTGCGAGGAGCGGTAGACGCAGAGACGCACGACTTCTAATTCGTGCATTTTCAGGCGTGCTTTCCGCGCGCGACGCAGACGGGTAACTTTTTTGTCGGTCATTTGCTAGCCCTACTTCTTCTTCGCTTCTTTACGACGGACGACTTCGTCTGCGTAACGCACACCTTTGCCTTTGTACGGCTCTGGTGGACGGAAGTCGCGGATCTCAGCGGCCACCTGACCAACCAACTGCTTATCAATACCCCGAATCAGGATATCAGTCTGGCTGGGTGTTTCAGCGGTAATGCCGGCAGGCAAGTCATATTCCACTGGGTGCGAGAAGCCTAGAGCCAGGGATAACACTTCGCCTTTAGCTTGCGCTTTGTAACCAACACCAACCAACTGGAGCTTACGCTCGAAGCCTTGGCTAACACCGAGAACCATGTTGTTCACGAGTGAACGAGTGGTACCGGCCATCGCGCGAGTTTGCTGATCGCCATTACGAGCTGCAAAACGCAACTCGCCGGCTTCCTCAGTCACTTCAACGGACGAATGTACTTTTAGATCTAGAGTGCCCTTGGCACCCTTAACCGAAAGCTGCTGACCTGACAGTTTAATTTCAACGCCAGCGGGCAGCTTTACGGGGTTCTTAGCGACGCGAGACATGCTTATCCCCCCTTAGAACACTGTGCAAAGGACTTCGCCACCGATACCGGCAGCGCGCGCAGCACGGTCAGTCATCACACCTTTGTTGGTAGTGACGATAGACACACCAAGACCACCGCGAACCTTAGGAAGGTCGCCGACGGACTTGTACTGGCGAAGACCAGGACGACTTACGCGCTTCACTTCTTCGATGACTGGACGGCCTTCGAAGTACTTCAGCTCGATGGTGAGCAGCGGCTTAATTTCGCTGCTGACTTTAAATTCCGCGATGTAACCTTCGTCTTTCAAGACTTTAGCTACAGCCACCTTCAAAGTGGAAGATGGCATGCTTACGACGGACTTTTCGGCCATCTGGGCATTACGGATACGAGTTAGCATGTCCGCTAACGGGTCCTGCATACTCATGGGCTAGACGCTCCTAATACAAAAAGAATTAGCCTTACGGCTAAGAGTCACCGAACCCACAACAAAAATGGTCATGGTTCGGCGAGCCGAGCATTCTATAGACTGCTCAAAAATGAATCAAGCCCCAAAAGGGGCTTGATTCAAAATCGCTGAGCACAAGAGATGGCGCTAGCCGCCTCTCGCACTTTGTCGCGAATGACTTACCAGCTGGCTTTAACCAGACCTGGTACGTCGCCGCGCATAGCCGCTTCACGCAACTTGTTACGGCCAAGGCCGAACTTGCGGTAAACACCATGCGGGCGACCAGTCAGACGGCAGCGATTACGCATACGCGCAGCGCAAGCATCGCGCGGCTGCTTCTGCAAGGCTACCTGAGCTTCCCAACGCGCTTCCGGAGTGGAGTTCGGATTGGCGATGGTAGCTTTTAGCTCAGCACGCTTTTTGGCGTACTTAGCTACCGTTTGCTGACGCTTCAGCTCACGGTTTTTCATGCTCGTTTTGGCCATGTTCCTACTCCAATCAGTTACGGAACGGGAATTTGAAGGCGCGCAACAAGGCACGACCTTCATCATCGTTACGGGCAGTGGTGGTCAGAGTGATATCCAGACCGCGCAATGCGTCGATTTTGTCGTAATCGATTTCCGGGAAAATGATCTGCTCTTTAACGCCCATGCTGTAGTTACCACGACCATCGAAGGACTTGGCATTCAGGCCGCGGAAGTCGCGAACCCGAGGCAGGGAGATCGCAAGCAGACGATCCAGGAACTCATACATCTTCTCACGGCGCAAAGTCACCTTCACACCAATCGGCCAGCCTTCGCGGACTTTAAAGCCAGCGATGG
>JAURXE010000761.1 GCA_030654635.1 Pseudomonas sp. | reverse complement strand
GCGGCACACCGCTGTTTATCAAGAGCGCTTTGGGCGCCTACATCACCGACGAAGACGACAAGCGCTACGTCGACTACGTCGGCTCCTGGGGCCCGATGATCCTCGGCCACAGCCATCCCGAAGTGCTCGGCGCAGTGCGCGCACAGCTCGAACACGGCCTGTCATTCGGCGCACCAACTGCGCTGGAAGTAGAAATGGCCGACCTGGTCTGCGCCCTGGTGCCGTCGATGGAGATGGTGCGCATGGTCAGCTCCGGCACCGAAGCGACCATGAGCGCCATCCGCCTGGCCCGCGGCTTTACCGGCCGCGACAACATTCTGAAATTCGAAGGCTGCTACCACGGGCACTCCGACAGCCTGCTGGTAAAAGCCGGCTCCGGCCTGCTGACCCAAGGCGTACCCAGCTCGGCCGGGGTGCCCGCCGACTTTGCCAAACACACCCTGACCAGCGCCTTCAACGACCTCGACGCCGTAGAGCGCTTACTGGCGGAAGTGGGCTCGACCGTGGCCTGCATCATCGTCGAGCCGGTGGCCGGCAATATGAACTGCGTACCGCCCGTGCCCGGTTTTCTCCAAGGCCTGCGCGCCCAGTGCGACCAGCACGGCATAGTGCTGATTTTTGACGAAGTGATGACCGGTTTTCGCGTCGCCCTCGGCGGCGCCCAGGCCCTCTATGGCGTGACGCCGGACCTGTCGACCTTCGGCAAAATTATCGGCGGCGGCATGCCGGTCGGTTGCTTCGGCGGCAAGCGCGAGATCATGCAGCAGATCGCACCGCTCGGTCCGGTCTACCAAGCCGGCACTTTGTCGGGCAACCCGCTGGCCATGGCTGCCGGCCTGACCACCCTCAAACTGATCAGCCGTCCGGGTTTTCACGCCGAACTGACCGACTACACCAGCCGCCTGTTGGCCGGCCTCAAGCACCGCGCCGAAGCCGCCAGCATCCCCTTCGTCACCACCCAGGCAGGCGGCATGTTTGGTCTGTATTTCAGTCCACTGGCCAGCATCAACAGCTTCGAAGAGGTAATGACCAGCGACGCCGAGCGCTTCAAACGCTTCTTCCATCTGATGCTGGAAGGCGGTGTGTACCTCGCCCCGAGCGCCTTCGAGGCCGGCTTCACCTCCATCGCGCACGGCGAAACAGAGCTACAACTGACGCTGGACGCCGCCGAACGGGCTTTTGCCCGCCTGTAAAGCCACTGGCTACGCTGCAATCGGCGCTGACTGAGCAGATTTTATGCCCAGTCAGCGCACCGTCGAGCGAAAACCCAGTAAAGCCTTTGTAAGCAGCCCCCGGCTTATTTCATAATGTGCGCACCGGCATTCATCCCGGCCAGGCCCAAAGCCTGTTTTGCTCCCTGAGGCACGCATTTTTTCATGAATCGCTCCGGTCGCAGCCTGCTGATTGGCTGCTTGCTGCTGGTTACACCGCTGCTCGCGGTGGCCGACAGCAACTCCCTGATTATCTCCAGCAGCGCGCGCTGCTCACTGCAAAGCCTGCCTGAATACTTACCGGAAGTCCTGGCGGCCTGCGAGCAAGTGGCCGCCAGTGGCAACCCGCAAGCCCAGTTCGAACTCGGCAGCTTTTATTACGACGGTCAATTAGCCGAACGTGACTTGGCCTTGGCGCTGAAATGGTTCGAGCAAGCCTCACTGCAAGGCCATGCCCAGGCACAGCAACGCTTGGGCATGATGTTTTTCGGCGGCGAAGGCGTGCCCGCCAATAACGTGCAGGCTTTTGTGGTGCTGAAGATGGCCGCCGTGAATGGCGCCGAAGATGCGCTCGACAGCGCTGACTTGGTCGCGGCGCAGATGCGCAGCGATGAACTGCAACAAGCCACTCAGGTGCTAGGGCAGATCTTTCGCGAATACCTGCTGCAACTGCAGGGCAGCAACTCGCTGTTCGCCCCGCTGCCGCAACCGTAACGGCGAGCCCGCATTTGCAGGGAGGGTTAGCCGCGCAGCGGCGTAACCCGCCGAACGAAGCTCAAATAACGCTAACCAACATCATCGCTTGCAGGTAGACGGCAGGCAACGCTTCGCGGTTGCCCGCCCTACTTATCGGGCATCGGCATCGGAAAGGGCATGACATTGCCCATACCGCGGGCTTCGCTGATTTTCGGCGTACCCAGACGCTCGACTTCATCGATGCGCACAATCGAGTGCATCGGCACAAAGCTGCGCACCACGCCGTCAAACTGAGCCTTGAGTTTCTCTTCGCTCGGGTCGACCACCAACTGGCTGCGCTCGCCGAAAACGAATTCCTCGACTTCCAAAAAGCCCCACAGATCGCTTTGAAAGATCTGCTTGGCATACATTTCGTACACTTGGCCCTGGTTAAGGAAAATCACCTTGTAAATAGGTTCACGCTTGCTCATGGGAAGCCAACAACGCCAGCAGATCGGGGGTCGTCAAGCATAGCACAGGCATCCGACGCAGAACGCTAGGAGGACTCGGCCTCGGCCCCTATAATGCGCGGTCGTACAAGCCAGCCTTTGAGCCCGCATGACCAAGAAGCTTTATATCGAAACCCACGGTTGCCAGATGAACGAGTACGACAGCTCGCGCATGGTCGACTTGCTGGGCGAACAGCAGCCGATCGAACTGACCGACCGCGCCGAAGATGCCGACGTGATCCTGCTCAATACCTGCTCGATTCGTGAACGCGCCCAAGACCGGGTGTTCTCGCAGCTGGGCCGCTGGCGTGAGCTGAAGCTGGAAAACCCCAACTTGGTGATCGGCGTCGGCGGCTGCGTGGCCAGCCAGGAAGGCGCGGCGATTCTTGATCGCGCGCCCTATGTGGACGTGGTGTTCGGCCCGCAAACCCTGCACCGCCTGCCAGAGATGCTCGACGCGGCGCGCAGCACCGGCACCCCGCAGGTTGATATTTCCTTCCCGGAAATCGAAAAATTCGACCGCCTGCCCGAGCCCCGCGTCGATGGCCCAGCCGCTTATGTGTCGGTGATGGAAGGCTGCAGCAAATACTGCACTTTCTGCGTAGTGCCCTACACCCGCGGCGAAGAAGTCAGCCGGCCGTTTAACGACGTGCTCGCCGAGGTGCTGCACCTGGCCGAACACGGCGTGCGTGAAGTCACCTTACTGGGCCAGAACGTCAACGGCTACCGTGGCGCCATCGCCGGCAGCGACGAGCGCATGGCCGACCTGGCCGAGCTGATTCGTGCCGTTGCGGCCATCGATGGTATCGACCGCATCCGCTACACCACCTCGCACCCGCTGGAGTTTTCCGACGCCCTGATCGAGGCCCATGCACAGGTGCCCGAGCTGGTGAAACAGCTGCACTTGCCGGTGCAATCGGGCTCGGACCGCATTCTGGCGGCAATGAAGCGCGGCCATACGGCGCTGGAATACAAGTCGCGGATTCGCAAACTGCGCTTAGCGGTGCCGGACATCGTCATCAGCTCGGACTTTATCGTCGGCTTCCCCGGCGAGACCGACAAAGACTTCGAGCAAACCATGCAATTGGTTGAAGACGTCGGCTTCGACTTCTCCTACTCCTTCGTTTACAGCGCCCGCCCCGGCACACCAGCGGCCGATCTAGCCGACGCCACTTCGACCGAAACCAAGCGCGAGCGCTTGGCCCGCCTGCAGCACAAGCTCAGCCAGCAGGGTTTCGAGAACAGCCGACGGATGGTCGGCAGCGTGCAGCGGATCCTGGTCCGCGATTACTCGAAGAAAGACCCCGGCCAGCTGCAAGGCCGCAGCGAAGCCAATCGCATCGTCAACTTTCGCTCTAACGACCCGAGCCTGATTGGCCAGTTCGTCAACGTGCGCATCGACGAGGCGCGACCTAACTCATTGATCGGCACCCTGGTCGAGTAATCTCCAAGCGGCGCGCTTTCACCGGCGCCGCCTCGGGGTTATCCTCAGACCAACAGCCACTACGAATAAGGGCCACCGCGACCTTGAATACCGCCATTTTGAACGCCCCCATTGAAGTGCATAACTTCACCCTCGAACCTTTCGAGCAACGGCGTTTTGCCAACCTCTGTGGCGCACTCGACGAGCACCTGCGACTGATCGGACAGCGCATGGGCATCGAAATCCGCAACCGTGGTAACCAATTTGAACTGCTCGGCAGCCTGCCAACACTGCACGCCGCCGAGCTGCTGATCATGCGGCTGTACCGCGAAACCGTGGCCCACGAGCTATCGCCGGACGTGGTGCACCTGTTCCTGCAAGAGCAGGCCGCCGAGCTGCTGCCATCGAGCGGCAATGACGAATCGAGCATCGCCCTGCGCACCCGCAAGGGCATGATTCGCCCGCGCGGAGTCAATCAGCAGCGCTACGTCAAAGCCATCCTCGACCACGACATCAACTTCGGCATCGGCCCGGCCGGTACCGGCAAAACTTACCTGGCCGTGGCCTGCGCGGTGGACGCCCTGGAGCGCGAGCAGATCCGCCGCATCCTGCTGGTGCGCCCGGCGGTGGAAGCCGGCGAGAAACTCGGTTTTCTGCCCGGCGACCTGGCGCAAAAAATCGACCCCTACCTGCGCCCGCTCTACGACGCCCTGTATGAAATGCTCGGCTTCGAGCAGGTCAATAAGCTGATCGAGAAGCAAGTGATCGAAGTCGCGCCACTGGCCTATATGCGCGGTCGCACGCTGAACAACAGCTTTATCATTCTCGACGAGAGCCAGAACACCACGGTGGAACAGATGAAAATGTTCCTCACCCGCATCGGCTTTGGCTCCACTGCGGTGATTACCGGCGACATTACCCAGGTCGACCTGCCACGCGGCACCAAGTCCGGTTTGAATCATGTGATGGAAGTGCTGCACGAAGTGCCCGGCATCGCCTTCACCCATTTTCAATCCAAGGACGTGGTACGCCATCCGTTGGTGCAGCGCATAGTCGAAGCCTACGAGCGCTATGAGCTGAGCCATCAAGACCAGCCCCAACAGCACGGCAACAAGAGCCATAAACATGATTGAACTGGACCTGCAAATTGCCAGTGAGGGCGCAGTGCCCAGCCTTGAGCAACTGCAACTGTGGTGCACCAAGGGCCTCAGCCCGCGCTGCGCAGACTCCGAGCTGACCATCCGCCTGGTGGACGAGCCCGAGGGTCGCGAGCTGAATCACACTTGGCGAGGCAAAGACTACGCCACCAATGTATTGTCCTTTCCGGCCGACATTCCCGACGGCCTGCTCGACATTCCGTTGCTCGGCGATCTGGTGATCTGCGTGCCGGTGGTTGAGCGTGAAGCCATTGAGCAAGGCAAGGATCTTGCAGCGCACTGGGCACACCTAGTCATCCACGGCGGTCTGCATTTGCTTGGTTACGACCATATCGACGACGATGAAGCCATCGAAATGGAAGATTTAGAGCG
>JAURXE010000559.1 GCA_030654635.1 Pseudomonas sp. | reverse complement strand
TGCATTTGTTCCAGGCTGCTTTGTAATTGTTCGCCAAAGGCTTTGCGGTTGCCTAGGCCGGTTAGCGGGTCGCGATAGGCCATGTCGATCAGTTGGTTCTGATAGGCCATTTGCTCGCTGGTGTCGCGAACAATGCCGCGCCAACCAATGATTTCTCCCTGATGGTCATGCATGGCCGCCAGCCGCGCTTCAAAGTGGCCGAAGCTGCCATCGCGGCGTTTGAATTGGCAGGCCAGAATGTTATCGCTGCTGCCCTGGGCAAGTTGTTGCAGCAGGTTTTGCGTGCGCAGCGTGTCATCCTCATTAAGGACTTGCTTGAAGTTACGGCCTCGTAACTCGCCGCGGCTGTAGCCAAAAATACTCGCCAGGGCGTCGTTGGCACTGATCAGCTGGCCGCTGGTATCCACTTCAAAATAGCCTTCGTTGATCGAGTCGAGAATCAGTTGCTCACGCGATTCGCTCTGGCTCAGGCGCTCGAACATGTTGTTCAGGGCGCGGGCCAGCTGGCCGAGTTCATCGTTGCCCTGATCGGTCAGGCGCGGCAGTGAACTGTTGGCGCCGATCAGGGTGACCTCGCGGTGAATTCGCTGCAGGCGACGCAAGACCCAAAACTCCAGACTCATATAAATCAGCAGCAGCGCCAGCAGGCCGGCTGCGACGGTCAGCAGCAGAAAGAACCAAATGGCCTGCTGGCCTTCTTGGCGCAAACGGCGGCCCTCGTCGATGCGCAGCGTCAAATTAGGCTGATTGAGTTGGTTGCTGAACTGCAGATCGAGTTGCTGCTGTTGGTTGTCGAGCAGGCGTCGCGGGCTGATTTTCAGCCCATTCAAGCTGCTGTCGACTGGCATTGGCAAGCTTTGCCAGTGCAGGGTGTCGCTGACCGGCTCGGTGAGTTGTAACTTGCCGTCAACCTGGCTTTGCAGGCTCTCAAAACGTTCGGCATCGATAAAGTGACCGGCGATCAAGGTGCCGATGGGGGCGGCGTAGCTTTGACTGTTAGTGATGGGGCTGGCACTCAGTAGCAGCGGGGTGCCTTGCAGCATCAGCAGCTGGCCGCGTCCATCTATGTTTTGCTCGGCGGCACTTTGCTCTGCGAGTTGTTTGCCCAGTTGCAGTATGTCGCTGCGCAGACTCTCGTAACTGCTAGGGCGCAGGCTACCGACGCTGAGCATTTCCTCCAGCTCCGGTGGTTGCCATTGCTCGGTCACCACCTGGCCGTTGAGGTCGAGGTAAATCATAAAGTCGAAGCCGAGCAAGGCCAGGGATTGTTCGTCCATATTGCTGCGCACGAAATCCGGGTACTTGCCTTGCATAAACTCGTAGCTGTCATCCCACTCGGCGTAAGTCTTGAGCAGGTCGAGGTTACGTGTCAGCAGGGTGTCCAGACGACTGCGCAGGCGCTCGACATCATTGAGCAGCAGAACACGGTCTTGTACATCGAAGCGGCTGAGTAAAATGCGTTCCGACAGGCCATAAGCAAACACCAACGTTAGTGCTAGTAATGGGCTGAATAACCAAAGCAGGCGTTTGCGTAAGGTCATACCAAAGGGTATCCGGTCGGGATGCAGGGGCAGTATAGCAACGCCAGTGCGGTGGCCTTGCGCGAAGGCATGTATCGGCTAGCGTGGTGCCGGGTTGATCTGTTGGGTCTCACCGGCACGCAGTCGGGGCAGTTGTTGGGCTAATTGTTGAAAGTGTGCAAGGCGCTCATAGCACAGGGTGAGTTCGCCGCTGTGACGGTTGTACCAGGCATCGTCGGCACCGCAACTGGTCAGTCGCAGGGTTAGTCCGCGCGGCAGTGCAAAGGTTTCACTGGCACGTTTGGCCACGGTTTCCAGTTCGCCGCTGGCGCGCACCATGGCGAGTATTTGCTCGCCATGAGGGAGACTTGGCGGTGGTTGATCATAAATAACCTGGATGCGATGTTGGATCGGTGTTGCGGCAGGACGGCGAAAGTGTTGCTCAAGCCAGTTAACCGCGTGTGCGACCTGCTGATATTCCTCCGGACAGTCAAATGCTCGTTCATCGGGCAAACCTGTGGCGCTGATGATCCATTCCAGGTGTTCGGGGTCGCTGCCATAGGCCAGGCAGGCGATATTGTAAAAACGCTGCGCGTCCAGGCCATGACTGTCCCAAGGATAGACTTCTTCGTCAGGCCGCTTGGGCCTTTGCCACTCGAGCCGCCAGTAGTCGGCCACGTCGAGCAATTTGGCGTAGAAATCAGCGTCGCGTTGTCGCTCGGCCAGCAGAAATAAGCCCATAAAGCCCAGCTGGTCGGCGGCGTCTTCTTCGCGTCCGAGTACTGGCAGTTGCAGCTCATTGATCAGTAAGTGGCCCATCTCATGCAGCAAGGTAAATTCTGCGTTGGCGCTGATGAAGTGCAGCTGATTGGCCTGTAACGCCACCGGTGGCGCGGTATCGGCGCCGGCCCACGTGCTAAGCAGTAACAGGGCGTAAAGACTGCCGCGCCAAGATGCGCCCATGGGTTGGTCTCTGGTGCTGAGTAATGGCGCGGGCATCGTTCCACAGGGGGGCGTTTTTGACATCCGCTCCGGTTTAAACCTTAGGCTGCAGGCTTGGTTGGGCAAAACGTACCGAGGTTAAGCCACTGTCGATCAGGGCGCGGATATTGCTGTGGTCTTTACCCTCAGGGGTGGCGAGTACGGCGCGGTAGTGTTCGCCGAAGGCCAGCAAGGTTTCTTCCAGGCTGAACCCTTCCAGCAGCGCTAAGCCCAGGGTTTTGCATGAACCTTCATTTTGCCCGGCCGGATTCTCCACCGGCCCATTGCTGAAGGCGCTGGGCTGGTAGTCGTAGTGCTCGGCAATAAAAGCCAGGGTCTGGCTGAACTGATGCTGGTCGCTGCGAAGTTGGGCGCGAAAGCTGCTGAGTGCGCTCACGGCTTGTGCACCTTGGCAAACGCCGCCTGTTGCGCGCTGCTGGCTTCTTTTTGGTATTTGTTCTTCCACTCGGTGTAAGGCATGCCGTAAATCTCTTCGCGGGCTTGCTCGACGCTGACGCTGACGCCCAGGTCATCGGCGGCGGCTTTGTACCACTTGGATAAGCAGTTGCGGCAAAAGCCGGCCAGGTTCATCAGCTCGATATTTTGCACGTCGGGCCGCGAGCGCAAGTGTTGCACCAGTTGGCGGAAGGCGGCGGCGTCCAGTTCTAGGCGTTCTTGCTCGGTCATGGCGGTGCTCTCAATGGGCGGTGGGCAGGCAGGCGCGGATGATAAAAGCGCCAGCCGGCGCCTGCAATCGCTGATCATCGGCGTCCGGCTAGCGGGTTTAGCGCTGGCCGGCGAGGGTGATGGATACCGATTGAGCAAAGCGCAGGGCGTGCGGCTTGTCGACTTCCACTTCGGCGTAGCAGACCGCCGGGTGCGCCATTACCAGATCCAGTAGTTCTTGGGTCAGGCGTTCGAGCAGGGCAAAGCGATTGCCTTCCACATGCTGGATGATCGCCTTGGTGATGGTCCGGTAGTTCAGGGCGTGGTCGATATCATTGTCACGCACGGCGTCGATGGCCGGGTAAATGATGCTCAGGTTGATCAGCACATCCTGCTTGTTGAGAATTTCGTCTTCTTTGATGCCAATAAAGGTGCGCACGCTGAGGTCTTTAATGCGGATGCGCGCCATGCCTGGTTGCAGTTGGGTCATGTTCAGTGGCTCCGGCCGATCAGTTGTAAAAATTCTTGCCGGGTATTGGCCGACTCGCGAAAGGCGCCGAGCATTACCGAGGTGTTCATCACCGAATTCTGTTTCTCTACGCCGCGCATCATCATGCACATATGTTGCGCCTCGATCACCACGGCCACGCCGGCGGCGTTGGTGACCTGCTGGATGGCCTCGGCAATTTGCCGGGTGAGGTTTTCCTGGATCTGCAGACGGCGGGCAAACATGTCGACAATCCGCGCGATCTTCGACAGCCCCAGCACCTTGCCGGTTGGAATATAGGCGACATGCGCCTTGCCGATAAAGGGCAGCAGGTGGTGTTCGCACAAGGAATACAGCTCGATGTTTTTAACGATCACCATCTCGTCGTTGTCGGAGGCGAACAGCGCGCCATTGACTATTTCATCGACGCTCTGGGCGTAGCCGTGGCAAAGGTACTGCATGGCTTTGGCGGCGCGCTTGGGGGTGTCGAGCAAACCTTCGCGTTCCGGGTCTTCGCCTAGGCCAAGCAAGATCTGGCGGTAATGTTCGGGCAGTTCTGAGTTCATGCGGGTTTCCTCGGCGGAGCATTTATTTAAGATGACGGCCGCCATTGAGCGTCAGGGTCGTGCCGGTTACGTAGGGGCTGTCGAGCAAGTAACGCAGGCTTTGATAGAGCACCTCGGGGCCGGGCTCGATGCCTAGCGCCGACTTGTTCAAGGCTTTGTTGCGGTAGTCCGCAGTGTCATCAGGGTGAAACAGCAGCAGCGCCGGCGCTATGCCATTGACCTTGATCTGCGGAGCAAAGCGCGCAGCAAATGACAGGGTCAGGTTGTCGAGGCCGGCTTTGCTGGCGCTGTAAGCCAAGTGCTTGGCGCTGCCGGTACGGGTCACGTCATCGCTGATATGCACGATGTCGGCGGGGCTTGAGCGCTGCAACAGAGTCTGGCAATGCAGGTTAATCAGGTAGGGCGCCAACATGTGCACGCTAAACAGTTGCTGAAAAACTGCCGCCTCATCGCCCGGGGTTTCAGCCAGCCAGTCGGAGGCGTTGTGCACTATGGCTCGCAGGCAATCGGTGTGGCTGTGCAGGCGCTCGATGAAATCGAGAATGCCGGCTTCGTTGGCAAAGTCGGCCGGCAAGGTCAGCGCGCCACGCTGGCGCAGTAAGGCTAGGCCTTCACGCTCGGTACGATAGCTGACGATAACTTGGTGGCCGTCATCCAGCAGGCGCAGTGCGCAATGCAAGCCGACACGCTGGCTGGCGCCGGTGAGCAAAATGGGGGCAGATGACTGGGCCATGGCAATCTCGTAAAAGTTGAGGGGATACGATCTATGCCTCTCATTGATGAGTAAAGTTATACCAGATGATTTCTTTGTACAACCATGTATCAGGTGTGGGTATGTGTGATGGGTGGGTATTTAGCGCTTTCAAACGGCTGGAAGGCCTATGTGGCGGCCTTGCTTGGCGATATCTTGTTGTACGCGCTGTCTATTTCTGTATAGGTATTTCTGTTTTCTGTTTCCGCAGGTGCCGTATATATCGTCACTTGCTGCAGCCAGTGACATCTAAGCCCATAACCGAAGCTTGCGGACTGGCAGTGTTGCTGGGTGGTCGAGGGGAATGGGTTCGATGTCTGTGGCGCGCAGAGCGGACAATTGCAGTGTGTTCGGCGCCGCATATGGTGCAGTCAGTTAGTTTCGTCGGCGCAGAGCATGCAACTACGATGCGGGTGCTGTGTTCACGGCTCGTGTTGGCAGGCCTGTATGAATACCCATGCTGTATAGGTTTTGTACAGAGTTGGCCGGCAATTCTCTGTTGTACAATGCCTGTAACGTAAATTGAGCAATGACCGCCATGACTGAACTTGCTGCTTTAGCCCTCGCCTCGACGGCGCTCAAGCAAGAAGAGTTGTTCCCTATTCGCGAAGTGTCGCGCCTCACCGGGGTTAATCCGGTGACGCTGCGAGCCTGGGAGCGCCGTTACGGCCTTATTCAGCCGACTCGCACCGAGAGTGGGCATCGGTTGTATTCGCAGGCCAATATCGAGGCGATTCGCAGCATTCTTGCTTGGCTTGAGCGCGGTGTTGCCGTCAGTAAGGTCGGCAAGATCCTGCAGCGCAGTGAGTTGGCGCAAGCCAGTGCCGCGCCCGTTTGTCACGAAGTCGCCAGTGGCGAGTGGGGTGAATGGCAACAGCAAATACGGCGCGCCTTGAGTGATTTTGATCAGGCTCGCTTAGAGCAGGTGTACGGGCAAGTCTTCTCCAGTTATCCGCTGGCAGTGGTGTTTCAGGATGTGCTGATGCCGTTGTGGCAGCAATTGAAGTTGCGCCAAAACGAGTTTGGACGCAGCAGTGAGTGGTTGTTTTTCGACAACTTCTTGCGCGCCCGCGCCTTGCAGCGTCTGCAGTTGGCCCGTGGCGCCAGTGATGTGCGGGTGGTGTTGGCCGCCATGCCTGGGCAATGCCATGAGTTGGAGTTGCTGGTCTGCGGTTTGTTGCTGGGTGATACGGCCATTGCCCTGACAGTGCTGGCGCAAGGACAGCCGTTGGAGGAGTTGACCCTGGTCTGTGAGAAACTCCAGCCACAGTTGCTGGTGCTGTTTTCCAATCATCCGCCGGCTAACGATTTCGCCCGGCAAATGGCACGCTTGGCGCTGACCCTGGAATGTCCGTTGGCCATTGCGGGTGAGGTCTCGGAGTTGGCTGCCGAGCAAATGAGCGGTTCGTCAGTTGCTTGCCTGGGCAATGATGGGCGTAGCTTGCAGCGGCGCATGCAGCAACTGCTGCGCGGTCATCTCGACACTTAAATCCAGCCAGTTGTTTGCTGATAGCGCCTTTGTCGCTGGATAGAGGCGCTTTTGGCTGCCTGAAAACTACCTGTTTGACTGCTCGGTAAATGAGATTGCGGCTGATTGCGCGCTGCTTTTCAGGCGCAGTGTTGTCTCGGCGTTAAAAAAGCTTGCACAGTGAGTGCTAAAAGCTATACAAAAGCTGTACGAAAAATGAAATTGTACAGCTTTGAGGATGTTTTTATGCCTGCGTACCGTGCCCCTTTGCGTGACATGCACTTTGTTTTCGATGAAGTGCTTGATGCTTATGCCACCTTGCAGACGCTGCCTAGTCAGCGTGAGTTCGGTAACGATCTCGGTGGCGCCATTTTAGAAGAGGCCGCCAAGCTGGCGGAAAACGTGTTGGCGCCGTTGAACGCCAGCGGTGATCAGCAGGGCTGTCAGTACGATCCGCAGACCAAAGCGGTCAAGGTGCCGGATGGCTTTCGCAGTGCCTATCAACAGTTTGCACAGGGCGGCTGGACGGCCCTGGCTTGCGAGCCTGAGTTCGGTGGTCAGGGTCTGCCCCATGTGCTGAACATGATGGTCGAAGAAATGGTCTGCTCAGCCAACCTGTCCCTTGGTATGTATCCCGGCCTTACCCATGGCGCCATTAACGCCCTGACCGCCCACGGCACCCGCGCGCAGCAAGAGCAGTACTTGCCCAAGCTGATCAGTGGCGAGTGGACCGGCACCATGTGCCTGACCGAACCGCAGTGCGGCACCGACCTTGGCCTGATCCGCACCCGTGCGCTGCCCAATGCCGATGGCAGCTACGCCATCAGCGGGACAAAAATCTGGATCACCGGCGGTGAGCACGATCTTGCCGACAATATCTTGCATTTGGTGCTGGCCAAACTGCCCGACGCCCCGAACAGCGTGAAAGGTATTTCCTTGTTTCTGGTGCCCAAGTTTTTGGCCTGTGGCACCCGTAACGGCGCATTCTGCGGCGGCCTTGAACACAAAATGGGCATCAAGGGTTCGGCCACCTGCGTGATGAACTTTGAAGGCGCCCAAGGCTGGTTGATTGGTGAGCCGAACAAGGGCATGAGTTGCATGTTTACCATGATGAACTCGGCACGCCTGATGGTCGGCATGCAGGGTTTGGGGATAGCCGAAAACGCTTATCAAATCAGCTTGGGCTTTGCCCGTGAGCGCTTGCAAGGCCGCGCATTATCAGGCCCGAAAATGGCCGACAAACCTGCAGATTCGATCATGGTGCATCCCGATGTGCGGCGTAATTTGCTGCGCCAGAAGGTGATGATTGAGGGTTGCCGTGCGCTGGCGTACTTCACCGGCTTGCAGATGGATGTGGCCCATCAGCACCAAGACCCCGAGGTGCGCGAGCGCGCCGATGACCTCTTGCAGCTGCTGACCCCGGTGGTTAAGTCGTTTCTAACCGATGAGGGGTTTAATTGTGCCAACGATGGCCTGCAAGTCTTGGGCGGCTCTGGCTATACGCAAGACTGGGGCATTGAACAGCTGGTGCGCGATTCACGCATTACCCGGATTTACGAAGGTACCAACGGCATTCAAGCGCTGGATCTGGTCGGGCGCAAATTAGGTCTGGGCGGTGGACGCGCAGTGCGCAGCTATTTTGCCTTGATCGAGGGCTGGTTACAGGCGCATCCGCATGCTCCTCACGGCACGGCGCTGGCGCAAGCATTCAAGCAGTTGCAGCAGGCCACGCTGTGGATCGTCACCCAAGGCATGCAGGACCCCGAGCAGGCCGGTGCTGCGGCAACGCCTTACCTGCGTTTGTTTGCGTTGGTCAGTTTGGCGTGGTTCTGGGCGCGGATGGCGGCGGTGGCGCAACAGCAACTCGCTGCCGGCAGCAGTGAAACGGCCTTCTACTCGGCCAAGGTCAAGTCTGCCGACTTTTATATGAGTCGCGTGTTGACCGAAAGCAGTGGCTTGCTGGCAGAAGTTACGGCCGGCAAGGCTAGCTTAATGGCCTTTAGTGATGAGGAGTTTGCGGCTTAACGGACTCTCCAGCCACGCCTGCCGCGAACAGGCTTGGCGCTTTTTCGCCCTTTTGCGCTCTCCGACAGCTGTGTCTTTGGCTGTCGGATTTTTTTTGCGTCAATTAAATGCCGCCGCCGTTAAGCGCTTTGTTGTAGCTGCGGATGCTGCAGGCGGTGCTGCTGGAAGATGAAGTGCCGCAAGCGCTCACCATGACTGCCGGGCAGCAGATCAAGACGAAAGGCGGTCAGCTCGCTGTTGATCCGTCGCACGCAACGACC
>JAURXE010000757.1 GCA_030654635.1 Pseudomonas sp. | reverse complement strand
CGGCATTTCCGCCTGGCCGGCCAGCTCGCCGGCCTGGTTTTCACTGGGCTTGAAGCTGCGGCTGGCCAACAGCTTGCCAGTCAGGTCGGCGACTCGCTGTTCGAGCAGCGGGAAGGGCTGCGATAACGCCGCGCGGTTGTACAAAATTGCGTCGACCACCAAGGCACCGGTGAACTCGGGATGGCTGCGCACCACCAAGTTGCTGCTCTTGATCAGACTGATCTCGACCTTGGACGGCAGTTTGCAGCCGATATTCGGGCAGAGTTCGGCAAACCAGGGGCGGTATTGGTCTTGTCGCGCCAGTTCGGCGAAGTGATAGCTGACGTATTGCGTGCCCAGGGCGGCCAGTGCCAGCAGATTGATCAGCAGCCAGGCGAATTTGCGCCCCCAGGTTTTTTTCGGTTGGCGCCAGTCGAGTTGCAAGGGTTCCTGGGCCAGGTTGAACAGGCCCTCATTGCGCAACTGCGGTTCATTGCGTGCGCTGCGGTACTGCGCATCGCCGATTTCTTCGTTGGCGTCTGGTGCTTGCTGCTGTTCTTGCTCGTCGTCGATATCGTTGCTGTCGAAGCTCGGCTCGTTGCGCTCGGCCCGCAGCACTGTCGAGTCTTGATCCTGCGATTGCGTGTCGGGCGTCTCGAGTTCCAGGGCTGAACTGTCGGTGAGAAACGCGTAGGTGCCGGCAATGGTCGGCTCGGCGGTCTTGGCTGCGACTTCAGTTTCTGGCTCTGGCTCGGGTTTAGCCGCTGTCAGCGCAGGTTCAGGCGTTGCCGGCTCTGGTGTCGGTTCAGATGCGATCGGCTGGGTTGGCAGAGGCGCAGGCGCAACAGGCGCTGGGCTGCTCAGGCTACGACTGGCCACAGCGGATGGCGGCGGTGTTACTGGGCGGCTGGGCGGGTCATTGCTGAGCAGTTTTTCTGCCCAGTCGTCATCATAAGGCTTGCTTGGTTCGCGGGTAGTGAGAAAACGCTCGGCCGGCAAGGGCGCGCGTTCGAGGGCGAGAAACTCCTGGGAGAGCTGGTGCTCTTGCTCTTCGAGTTTTGCCAGCGCCTCGTCGAGATCAAGGCTGTCCAGGTCCAGGTCGTCGTGAATCCACAGGGTCTCGCTCGGTTGTTTGCCTACCGGTGTCGCCTGCGCCGGAATGTTAGCTGCGTTTGGTGCGGCGGCTGACGTGGCGCCGGGTTGCGCGGGCTGTGGGCTGGGCGCGACCACTGGCGCGGCTTTAACCAACGCTGGCTGTTCGCTAAGCAGTTGCTGGGCAGCATTGAACACATGCAGGCAAGCGCCGCAGCGAACTGCGCCATGGGCGGCGCCCAGCTGCGCGCGGCTAACGCGAAAGCTGGTGCGGCATTGCGGGCATTGGGTGACAAAGCTGTCGATCATGCGGCGGTCCGTGCGAAACAAGGCGCTAGTTTAACCTAAGCCCGCGGGTGCGGGCATTCGAGGCGAGTGCGCGCTTAGTGGCGGCGGCCGCTGATGCGCACCCAGCCATCGCGGATGCACAGTGGATCAAGCTCGAAGGCCTCGGCGTAGGCGGCAGCCACGTCCTCGCCTTGTTCGGCAAGGATGCCCGACAAGGCCAGACGGCCGCCCGGCTTGACTAGGCTGATCAGTTGCGGTGCCAGCGCAACCAAGGGGCCGGCGAGAATATTGGCGACCACTACGTCGGCCTGCTCGGCGGGCAGATCCTCGGGCAAATAGAGCGGTAAGCGGCTGGCTTCGATGCCGTTACGTTCGGCGTTGTCGCGCGAGGCTTCGATGGCCTGGTAGTCGATGTCGGTGCCGACCGCCTGTTTGGCGCCGAGCAGCAGGGCGGCGATGGCCAGAATCCCCGAGCCGCAGCCAAAGTCCAACAGGTTGCAGTCGGTTAAGTCCTGGCCGTCCAGCCATTCCAGGCACAGTGCGGTGGTCGGATGGGTACCGGTGCCGAACGCCAGGCCCGGATCGAGCAGCAGATTCACCGCGTCGGGTTCTGGGGCGGCGTGCCAGCTCGGTACAATCCACAGGCGTTGACCGAAACGCATCGGGTGGAAGTTGTCCATCCAGCTGCGTTCCCAGTCCTGGTCGGCCAGCACTTCAGTGTGGTGTTGCGGCAATGGCGCGCCGGTCAGCAGCTCCAAGTGGGCGAGCAGTTGCTCGGCGTCGGTGCCGTCTTCAAACAGGGCCAGCAAATGGGTGTGCGACCAGAGTGGCGTGGTGCCCAGGTCTGGTTCGAAAATCGGCTGATCTTCGGCGTCCATAAAGGTTACCGAGACGGCGCCGACGTTGAGCAGCGCATCTTCGTAGGTCTCGGCCTGTTCTGGACTGATGGCGAGACGGACTTGTAACCAGGGCATGACGGTAACCTCGAAGACACGATAAAAAACGGCTTTTTAACAGGCCGGCAAGCTTACTTGAGGTGCCGGTGTCACGCCAGCCGGGCGGTGCGAGTGGTCGAGCCCGCGGTAGGCCAGGTGACAGGCGCCGCCCGCCAGCAGTGCCGGCAGCAGCAGGTTGAGCACCGGCACCAGCGCCAGCAGGAAAATCAACAGGCCGAAGGCCGCTATCGGGCCGCGTTGCTGGTCGATGGCGCCCAGTTGCTCCGCGCCGCTGGCCAGGCGCGACAAGGCCGGCGGGACCAAAAAGCGCACGTTCAGGTAGGCCAGCAGAATCAACACCAGCAGGCCATTGACCAGCGGAATCAGCAGGCACAGCAGCAGGCCGGCGGTGATCCCCAACCAGGGGCCGAGTCGGTAGCGCAGGCCGCGCAATAGCTGGGTGGGCGCGGGGCTGCGTCCGGCCAGAGTTGGGTAGTGGCGCAGGCTGCGGCTGCGCAGGGCGTCCATCAGCAGCCAAGGCAGTGCCAGGCGAATGCTCAGGACTATGGCGCCGACATACAGTGTCACCAGCATCACCAGGGTCAGCGCGGCCACATACAGGATTAGCATCGCCAGAGCTCCGGCTATGCCGCCCATGCCGCCGCCACTGCCGCCCGCCAGACTGGGGATCATGCCCAGCGCGGCGCCGCCGTAGATGACGACAAAGGAAATCCACCCGGCGAGCGTGGCGATCTGTTCGAAATAGCTATAGAACACCCAGCTCCAGACGCCGAACGCCAGCAGGCACAGGCCGCTGGAGCGCAGCAGAATTCCAGGCCGCAGGCTATCGCGCAGGGCCAGGCCGAGGCAGGTGAAGGCTTCGCCGAACGCGTTGGCGATGGCTCTCAGGTGAGTCTTGATGCTCATCGTGCACGTCCCTGTGAAATGAAAAAGGGCCGCACTATGCGGCCCTTTTAGGTTGGCGGGTCAAGCTCAGTGCTTGTCCATGCCGAGTTTCTTTTCCAGGTAGTGAATGTTGACACCGCCCTTGCAGAAACCCTTGTCGCGAACCAGGTCGCGGTGCAGCGGGATATTGGTTTTGATCCCGTCGACGACGATTTCGTCCAGGGCATTGCGCATCCGTGCCATGGCCTCGTCGCGAGTGGCGCCGTAGGTAATCAGCTTGCCGATCAACGAGTCGTAGTTCGCGGGTACCCGGTAGCCGCTGTACAGGTGCGAGTCGACCCGCACGCCATTGCCGCCTGGGGCGTGGAAGTGCTTGACCAGGCCAGGGCAGGGCATAAAGGTCGAGGGGTCTTCGGCGTTGATCCGGCATTCCAGTGAGTGGCCACGAATCACCACGTCTTTTTTACTGAACGACAGCTTGTTGCCGGCGGCGATGCTGAGCATCTCCTTGACGATGTCGATGCCGGTGACCATTTCCGACACCGGATGCTCCACCTGAACGCGGGTGTTCATCTCGATAAAGTAGAAGCTGCCGTTCTCGTAGAGGAACTCGAAGGTGCCGGCGCCACGGTAACCGATATCGATGCAGGCCTTGACGCAGCGGGCCAAGACTT
>JAURXE010000749.1 GCA_030654635.1 Pseudomonas sp. | reverse complement strand
GAAAAGTCTTTTTGCACTGCTGACGCTGTTGCTGGCGAGCCCGGTATGGGCTTGGCAGGAGCAGCCGAAAATCGCCGAACTGTTTCAGGCCGCCGGGGTGCGCGGCACTTTTGTGCTGCTGGATGTGCAGGACGGCAGCCTGCGTGGCCACGATCAGATACGGGCCGAAACCCGCTTTATTCCCGCCTCGACCTTCAAGCTGGCGAACAGTCTGATTGGTCTGGATGTTGGCGCCGTCAAGGATGTCGAGCAGCAGTTGCCCTATGGCGGCAAGCCGCAATATCTAAAAGCCTGGGAGCGCGACATGGGCCTGCGCGAGGCGATTAAAGTCTCTAATGTGCCGGTTTACCACGAGCTGGCGCGGCGCATCGGTTTGCCGCAGATGCGCGCCAAGGTGCGCCAACTGGACTACGGCAATGCCGAGATCGGTACTCAGGTAGATAACTTCTGGCTGGTCGGGCCACTGAAAATCAGCGCTGTGGAGCAGACCCGTTTCCTCGCCCGCCTGGCCCAGGGCCAGTTACCGCTGGCCGCCACCGCGCAGGCGCAAGTGCGCGAGATCGCCCGGCTGGAGCAAGGCGCCGGCTGGACCCTGTACGGCAAGACCGGTGTCGCCGGCAGTTACGATCCAGACCTTGGCTGGTGGGTGGGCTGGGTCGAGCAGGGCGACAAGCTGTACAGCTTCGCCCTGAATATCGACATGTCGCAACCCGATACCAGTGGTAAACGCATTGAATTAGGCAAGGCCAGTCTGCGGGCGATGGGCCTGCTCTGAGCGGACGCAGAGCGCGACTTAGTGCAGCTTGTCGGAGCCTGAATGGCGTTGGCGCCAGTCGCTCAACTGAATGATTTGCGCCCCCGCTGCAGTGCTTGCGGCTTTGCTGGGCAATGGCTCGGCTGGTGGTGCTTCAGTTGGGGTTTGTGGGTTGAACCGCGCGGCCACCGGGGCATCGCTATGGTCCGTGGTGCCGAATGACTCGGCCGCCGGTGAGTCGCCATAGGTCTTGGCACTGAACGACTCGGCCACTAGCGCATCGCTATTGGCCTTGGCACTAAAGGGATGGGCGGCCAGTTCGATCTGCCCCAGGTGCTGGCCAAACATGCTGATGCTGCCGATGTGGCGTTGCTCGCCGGTGACGGTGAACTCGAAGCCGTAGACCCGCGCCAAACGGCGCTGGCCACGGCCGTCACGCAGGAACCGCAAGCGCTGCAGGGCGACATTGTCATCCAGCAGAATAACTTCGGCTTTCTCGCAATGGCGGCGCACCAGCGCCAGGGCGCGCTCACGTATGCCGTGGCCGCGCCACAACCAGGCGGCGCAGGCGGCAAACAGCAGCAAAATCGATAGGTCGGTTAAGTCCAGCATGGCGGCTCCTCGGGCTATGGGCTGAGCTTAACCGATAGTGCCGCAGCTGGTTGCACGCTTAGAAGGTGGCGGGCGGTACGTAGATTTCGTCGTGCAGGGCTTTGTAGCGCAACTCCAGCTCCTGGCGGATCTGCCGGCGTTGCTGGGCATGCAGAAAGCGCCGTTTGTCGTCGGCGGTGGTCAATTCCAGTGGTTGCACCGGGATGGGTTTGCCATCGTCGTCCACCGCCACCATGGTCACAAAGCAGCTATTGGTGTGGCGCACGGAACGTTCACGAATGTTTTCGGTAATCACCTTGATGCCGACCTCCATGGAGGTGCGGCCGGTGTAGTTGACCTTGGCGAGAAAGGTTACCAGTTCGCCGACATTGATCGGTTGGCGAAAGGTCACCTGGTCCACCGACAGGGTCACCGCGTAGCAGCCGGCATAGCGGCTGGCGCAGGCGTAGGCAACTTCATCGATGTATTTGAGCAGGGTGCCACCGTGGACCTTGCCGGAAAAATTGGCCATGGTCGGGGTCATTAACACCGTCATCGACAGTTGGGCGTTCGCGGAATCCATAACAACAGGCTCTTCAGTTGGGCGGGGGATCTTCGCTGGGCGAAGAATGCAGTGCGCAGGCCTGCAAGGATAACGCCAGCCCGCCCTATACGGCTGCACAAATCTGCCCAGTGCCATGTTTTAGCGCACTGGCGTGGCGCAGTTCGAGCGCGACCAAGTTCCGCTGCCTGCGGATTTATTGCGCTGTTGTGGGCTTTTGGTGCATGGCCACCGTGTTGCGCCGGATGACCGTGCACCTCTTGGTGCGAAGCGCTGCAGCGGCTTTTACTTGCCGGCCGACAGGCCGAAGTCGATGGCCAGATTGGCGCCGCTGATGGCTTCGGCATAGGGCTGGCAGAGGAACCAGACCAGTTCGGCAACTTCGTCCGGACGGATAAAGCGCGCGTTACGGCCCTGGGGGTAGAGGGCCAGCAGTTCGCGTTTGTAGGCTTGCGGGTCACCATTGCCGTACTGCTCGGCCTGAAAATCCAGCATCGGTGTGGCTATATCACCGGGCGACACGCAGTTGACCCGCACGCCATCCGGGGCCAGGTCCAGGGCCAGGGTTTTGCTCAACAAGGTCAGGGCGCCCTTGCTGGCGCAGTACAGGGCGGCGTTGCGATTGCCCTGATGGCCGGCGTCGCTGGCGATATTGACGATCCCGCCACGGCTGTCGCGCAACGCCGGGATGGCGGCGGCGCACATAAAGAAGGCGGCCTTGAGATTGACGTCCATCACCAGATCGAAATCGGCCTCGCTGCAGGACTCCACCGGCCCTTCGCGCCATACCCCGGCGGCGTTCACCAGTGCATCCAGGCGACCGGTGCTGGCCAGTACGCGGCTGAGCAACTCT
>JAURXE010000748.1 GCA_030654635.1 Pseudomonas sp. | reverse complement strand
ACCACCGACCCGCTCGGCGGGTTTGGAATGACGTGTAGCACTCATTAGCTCGACTCCCCGTCGCCAATCAAACGGCCGCGCTGCAAGGTCAGCATCCGGTGGCGCATCCGCGCGATCAGGCCCAGATCGTGGCTGGCGATCACTACGCTGGTGCCGAGGCGATTGATATCTTCAAACACGCCCATGATCTCCGCCGCCAAACGCGGGTCGAGGTTACCGGTCGGCTCATCCGCCAACAGCAAGGCCGGGCGGTGCACCACGGCGCGGGCGATGCCGACCCGCTGCTGCTGACCGGTGGACAGGTCGCCGGGAAACAGGTCGGTCTTATCCGACAGGCTGACCCGCTCCAACGCCGCACCCACCCGCTTACTGATCTCCGGCTTGGACAGCCCGAGAATCTGCAGCGGCAAGGCGATGTTATTGAACACGCTGCGATCGAACAGCAGCTGGTGATTCTGAAACACCACGCCGATCTGCCGGCGCAGAAACGGGATTTGCGCATTGCTGATCTGCCCAAGATCTTGCCCGGCCAGCAACAGCTTGCCGCTGGTGGGCCGCTCCATGGCCAGCAGTAAACGCAGCAAGGTGCTCTTGCCGGCGCCGGAATGCCCGGTGACGAACAAAAATTCGCCGCGGCGCACACGAAAGCTCAACTCATGCAGGCCGACGTGGCCATTGGCGTAGCGCTTGCCAACCCCTTCAAATCGAATCATGGGCGCTCCTGTTCGGCACCGGAAAACAGCGCCTGGACGAAGGACTCGGCCTCAAAGGTGCGCAAGTCATCGATGCCTTCACCGACGCCGATATAGCGAATCGGGATGCCAAACTGCTTGGCCAGAGCGAAGATCACCCCGCCCTTGGCGGTGCCGTCCAGCTTGGTCAAGGCCAGGCCGGTCAGATTAACGGTTTGATTGAATTGCTTGGCCTGATTGATGGCGTTCTGTCCGGTGCCGGCATCCAACACCAGCAGCACTTCGTGGGGCGCCGTGTCGTCGAGCTTGCCGATCACCCGGCGGACTTTCTTCAGCTCTTCCATCAAGTTGTCTTTGGTGTGCAGGCGCCCGGCGGTGTCGGCGATCAGCACGTCCATGCCCCGTGCGGTAGCGGCCTGCACGGCATCGAAGATCACCGAAGCGGAGTCGGCGCCGGTGTGCTGGGCGATAACCGTGACCTGGTTACGCTCACCCCAGACCTGCAACTGCTCAACCGCAGCGGCGCGGAAGGTGTCGCCGGCGGCCAGCATGACTTTCT
>JAURXE010000744.1 GCA_030654635.1 Pseudomonas sp. | reverse complement strand
GTAGGTTTGGTTCGGGTTGAGCGCGCTGTTAAAGAGCGTCTGTCGATGGCTGAAAGCGAAGGCCTGATGCCGCAAGACTTGATCAATGCCAAGCCAGTGGCTGCGGCAGTGAAAGAGTTCTTCGGTTCCAGCCAGCTCTCGCAGTTTATGGACCAGAACAACCCGCTGTCGGAAATCACCCACAAGCGCCGTATTTCTGCCCTCGGCCCAGGTGGTTTGACCCGTGAGCGCGCCGGCTTTGAAGTGCGCGACGTTCACCCGACACACTACGGTCGTGTTTGCCCGATTGAAACGCCGGAAGGTCCGAACATTGGCCTGATCAACTCCTTGGCCGCCTATGCGCGCACCAACGAGTACGGCTTCCTGGAAAGCCCGTATCGGGTGGTGAAAGACACACTGGTTACCAGTGAAATCGTCTTCCTGTCGGCCATTGAAGAAGCCGATCACGTGATCGCTCAGGCTTCGGCCGCGATGAACGACAAGGGCCATTTGGTTGATGAGTTGGTGGCCGTGCGTCACCTCAACGAATTTACCGTTAAGGCTCCTGAAGACGTAACGCTGATGGACGTATCGCCGAAGCAGGTTGTTTCGGTGGCTGCTTCCTTGATCCCATTTCTGGAGCACGATGACGCTAACCGTGCCTTGATGGGTTCGAACATGCAGCGTCAGGCTGTACCGACTCTGCGTTGCGACAAGCCGCTGGTCGGCACCGGGATGGAGCGCAACGTAGCGCGCGACTCCGGCGTTTGTGTGGTTGCCCGTCGTGGCGGCGTGATCGACTCAGTGGATGCTAGCCGTATCGTGGTTCGCGTTGCTGATGATGAAGTTGAAACTGGCGATGCCGGTGTCGACATCTACAACCTGACCAAATACACCCGCTCCAACCAGAACACCTGCATTAACCAGCGTCCGCTGGTCAGCAAGGGTGACACGGTTGCGCGCAGCGACATCTTGGCTGATGGTCCATCGACTGATATGGGTGAGCTGGCTCTGGGCCAGAACATGCGCATCGCGTTCATGGCCTGGAACGGTTACAACTTCGAAGACTCCATCCTCCTCTCCGAGCGTGTGGTTCAGGAAGACCGTTTCACCACGATTCACATTCAGGAACTGACCTGTGTGGCGCGTGACACCAAGCTCGGTTCAGAAGAAATCACTGCAGACATTCCGAACGTCGGTGAAGCTGCGCTGAATAAGCTGGATGAAGCCGGTATCGTTTATGTGGGTGCTGAAGTTTGCGCTGGCGACATTCTGGTCGGTAAGGTCACCCCGAAAGGCGAGACCCAGCTGACTCCAGAAGAGAAGCTGTTGCGTGCCATCTTCGGTGAAAAGGCTTCCGACGTTAAAGACACCTCCCTGCGCGTGCCAACCGGTACCAAGGCGACGGTGATTGACGTACAGGTGTTCACTCGTGACGGCGTTGAGCGTGATGCTCGTGCACTGTCGATCGAGAAGATGGAGCTCGATGAGATCCGTAAGGATCTGAACGAAGAGTTCCGCATCGTCGAAGGTGCAACCTTTGAACGTCTGCGTGCAGCCTTGGTTGGTCAAAAAGCCGAAGGCGGCGCAGGCCTGAAGAAGGGCGCCGTAATTGACGACGAGTTCCTCGATGGTCTTGAGCGTGGTCAGTGGTTCAAGCTGCGCATGGCTGAAGATGCGCTCAATGAGCAGCTGGAAAAAGCCCATGCCTACATCGTTGATCGCCGTCAGTTGCTCGACGAGAAGTTTGAAGACAAGAAACGCAAAATCCAGCAGGGCGATGACCTGGCGCCGGGCGTACTGAAGATCGTCAAGGTTTACCTGGCTATCCGTCGTCGCATCCAGCCAGGCGACAAGATGGCTGGTCGTCACGGTAACAAGGGTGTGGTCTCGGTGATTATGCCGATCGAAGACATGCCTCATGATGCCAACGGCACGCCAATCGACATCGTTCTGAACCCGTTGGGCGTACCTTCGCGGATGAACGTTGGGCAGATCCTTGAAACCCACCTGGGCCTTGCGGCTAAAGGCTTGGGCGAGAAGATCAACCGGATGCTCGAAGAGCAGCGCAAGGTTGCTGAATTGCGCAAATTCCTGCACCAGATCTACAACGAGATCGGTGGTCGTCAGGAAAGTCTGGATGATTTGAACGACAAGGAAATTCTCGACCTGGCGAAAAACCTGCGTGGCGGCGTGCCTATGGCAACGCCAGTGTTCGACGGTGCTAGCGAAGTTGAAATCAAGGCCATGCTGAAACTGGCAGACCTGCCAGAAAGCGGCCAGATGCAATTGTACGACGGCCGTACCGGTAACCTGTTTGAGCGTCCGGTGACCGTTGGTTACATGTACATGCTGAAACTGAACCACTTGGTCGATGACAAGATGCACGCCCGTTCGACGGGTTCCTACAGCCTGGTTACTCAGCAGCCGTTGGGTGGTAAGGCGCAGTTCGGTGGTCAACGTTTCGGGGAGATGGAAGTGTGGGCTCTGGAAGCCTACGGCGCGGCCTACACGCTGCAAGAAATGTTGACTGTGAAGTCGGACGATGTGAATGGCCGGACCAAGATGTACAAAAACATCGTGGATGGCGATCACCGTATGGAGCCGTGCATGCCCGAGTCCTTCAACGTTCTGATCAAAGAAATCCGTTCGCTCGGTATCGATATCGAACTGGAAACCACCGAATAACACGTGACGCGCATCGGGGGCGGGCATGTCTGTCCGCCCCTTGTTTCGTGAGGAGGAAAGGCCTTGAAAGACCTACTGAATTTGCTGAAAAACCAGGGGCAAGTCGAAGAGTTTGATGCCATTCGCATCCAACTGGCTTCACCTGAGATGATTCGCTCGTGGTCGTTCGGCGAAGTTAAAAAGCCGGAAACCATCAACTACCGTACGTTCAAGCCTGAGCGTGACGGCCTGTTCTGCTGCAAAATTTTTGGTCCAGTAAAAGACTACGAATGCCTTTGCGGTAAGTACAAGCGCCTCAAGCACCGCGGCGTGATCTGCGAGAAGTGCGGCGTTGAAGTCGCGCTGGCTAAAGTTCGTCGTGAGCGTATGGCGCACATCGAATTGGCCTCGCCAGTTGCCCACATCTGGTTCTTGAAATCGCTGCCAAGCCGTATC
>JAURXE010000738.1 GCA_030654635.1 Pseudomonas sp. | reverse complement strand
TTAGTCCCTCGGTCAGTTGGTTGACTTCATCTGCCACCGGCTTGGTGTCTTCCAGCACCATGGCGTTGGCGCGGTTTAGCTGGTTTTCCATCTGGGCCAGTTGGGCCTGGTATTTGACCGGTTCAGGTTGCTTGCGCAGGTATTGCACGCCGCGCTCAAAGGCCAGGCGCGCTTGGCCGGGCTGCTCTTTTTGCAGGGCTTGCTGGCCGAGGCTGTTAAAGAAGTCGATATGCAGCAGGGTCAGCATGTGCTGAATCTCTTTGTTCCAATGCTTGGCTTCATTGACTTGCATGAGGCCGTCTTGGGTCGCGCGTGAGATCTGGCTATTAAGGTTTTCCAGAATAAAGCGCACTTCTTTAGCCTTGGCTTCATTTTGAATCGGCTGCGGGGGGTTATTGATTGGGATCAGTTCGTTCTTGTTGACCAGTTCGCGCAGCTCGGCAATTCGTGTCCGCAGTGCGCTGTTGGCTTTGTCCAAGGGCAGCAGGCGGTCACTAAACAGTAATTCAAAACGGCTGAGCAGCAGCTTCAAGGCAGGCGTCATCAGCTGGCCGGGCAAGTTGTCGGAAACGTCACGGCTGCGCCGTACGCGATCATTGAGATCGGCGCGTAAACGGGCTTTTTCAAGTTTGCTGTTTTCAACCATGTGGTTGATGTAGCCGATGGCAACCAGAATCACGAGGCCGGTTACTATCAGTAAGGTAATGACAATTGGCGACACCGTTTAAGCCTCATGCGAATGGGTTTTCTGGAGTGTAGTGCCTTCGTTGTATTGCTCATAGTGCCAAGCCTGCTTATGCCCGGAAGCGCTTGATTTAAAAAAACTTTCGTTTGAGGGTTGACGATTGTTCGGTTGCTCCATAAACTGCGCGCCTCTTCACGCAGTAAGCCAAAAGCTTAACGCCAGAAGACGGAAATAGCTGATGAAAAAGGCTATGCAACTTCCGAGCAGTGTCCCCTTCGTCTAGTGGCCTAGGACACCGCCCTTTCACGGCGGTAACAGGGGTTCGAGTCCCCTAGGGGACGCCATATATGCGGGAATAGCTCAGTTGGTAGAGCACGACCTTGCCAAGGTCGGGGTCGCGAGTTCGAGTCTCGTTTCCCGCTCCAGATTTAGAACCTCAAAAAGCCGGCTGTCGCCGGCTTTTTGTTTTGTGCGGGTTTTGTGCGGAGATGGCGGCCGACCTGTTCAAGGCCTGCGCCGGCCTTTACCATTGTCAGCCTTCTGAAAACGGCGGAGATCAGCATGATTAGCGGCAGTCTCGTTGCCC
>JAURXE010000727.1 GCA_030654635.1 Pseudomonas sp. | reverse complement strand
CGGCCACGGTTCGCGGGGCTTGATCAGTGCGCCCTTGTGCGGCGAACTGCTGGCCGCCTGGCTAAATAATGAGCCGCTGCCGCTACCGCGCCAAGTCGCCGAGGCCTGTCATCCCAATCGCTTTACCTTGCGCAATTTGATCCGCGGCAAATAGCCCAGTCCGCCAACGCACCAGCGCACAAACGCTATGCTCTAAGAGCGACTGCCCGAGTGCCACACCAGCGCGCCGACATTACCGCGACTGCGCGGTTAATGTCGGCGAAATCCCTTAGCCAAGCGCATAAAACGTCACTTGAACAACCGCCAACATGTCGGCACAGTGCGCAGCGGACATATTACAAAAAAAGAGGTCCTTTAATGCCTCGCATTAGTCTGTTGCTGTTCTGGCTGTTGTTAAGCAATGCCGCCTGGGCGCTGTCGCCCATTAACCTGGACTCCGATGAGCTGCGCCTGTCGCTCGGCCCGAACATGGGCTATCTGGAAGACCCCAGCGGCACGCTCAGCCTGCAACAGGTGCAAGCGCTGCCCAATGAGCGTTTTCAGCCAGTCAACGGCGACCACGCCAATCTGGGCAAAAATACTTCTGTGTGGTGGTTCCGGGTCATTCTTGCCAACCACCGCCCGCACAATTTGCCGGGTTTTCTGGAAGTAAATTACCCGCTCCTCGATGACCTTAAGGTTTACCTGCAAAGCCCCGACGGCAGCCTGCAAAGCCAAGAGAGTGGCGACAACTTTGCCTTCGCCAGCCGCCCGGTGCAGGTGCGTAACTTCTGGTTCCCGCTGGATTTGGCCCGTGGCACCAGCCAGCTGACCCTGCGCATAGAAACCACCAGCACGGTATTCGTGCCGGTATTCTTCAGCACCTATGCCGCCAGCGCCGCCGTCCAAGAGAGTCTGATGGGCTGGAGCGGGGCCTTCTATGGCGTGCTGTTCGCCATGATTTTCTACAACCTGTTTCTGTTTATCTCGCTGCGCGAACCGGCGTATTTCTGGTATCTGGCTTACGGCCTCAACGTCGGCCTGCTGGCTGCCTGCTTCGATGGCATGCTGTTCAAACTGCTGCCCGAACATGTGGTTTTTCAGTCAGTGAGCATCTACATCCTGATGTACCTGCAATGCCTGGCCGCCGCGCAGTTCAGTCGACACTTTTTGCACACCAAACAGTTTTTTCCACGCCTGGACAGCGGCCTGCGCCTGTTGATACTGGTGATTTTCGCCTTGCTGGTTTCCGGGCTGCTACTCGACCTGCAAAGCTGGAACATTCTTGCCAGCCTGACGCTGCTCAGCACCTCCCTGGGACTGTTTATGGTGGGCCTCTACGCCTGGCGCAAGGGCGTGCGTTATGGCTCCTACTACACCCTGGCATGGAGCGTGCTGCTGACCGCTTTCGTGATAGTCACCGCCGCCTCGCTGGGCTTTGAACTGTTCGGCCTGTTTGGCTCAACAGTGGTCAAAATCGGCGTCACTATTGAGCTGATCACCCTGTCCATCGGCCTCGCAGACCGGATTAACGTGCTCAAGGACGAAGGCTTCAACTCGCGCCAAGAGGCCCTGCAAGCAACCCTGGCCAACCAGGCCAAGAGCCGTTTCCTGGCCACCATGAGCCATGAAATCCGCACCCCCATGAACGGCGTGCTGGGCATGCTGCAATTGCTAAAAGAAACCCCACTGGATCGCAGCCAGCGGTTTTATGTCGACACCATCGCCAGTTCGGGCAAGTCGCTGTTGGCGGTGATTAACGACATTCTCGACTACGCCCGCATCGAGTCCGGCAAGCTGAGCCTTGAACAGATTGAATTTGACCTCGAACAACTGGTGTCAGAAACCATCAGCCTGTTCACCGCCCAGGCGCTGGAGAAGCGGCTGCGCCTGTATGTCAGCCTTGAGGGCGGCGTGCCGCAGTACATAGTCGGCGACCCGACCCGGCTCAAGCAGATACTGATGAACCTGCTCAGCAACGCCTTGAAATTCACCGCCGAAGGCCATGTAACTATCAATATCTGCCGGCGTAACAATGCCCAAGAGCAAACGCAGCTGCTGTTTAGCATCCAGGACAGCGGTATCGGCATCAGCGTCGAAGGCCAAGCGCAGCTGTTCGACTCCTTCGCCCAAGGCGATTCCACCACCACCCGCCGTTATGGCGGCAGCGGCTTGGGCCTAGCCATCAGCAAAGAGCTAGTAACCCTAATGGGTGGTCAGATTGCGGTGCAAAGCAGCCCAGGCGAAGGCACTCTGCTGAGCTTTAACTTACCGCTGCAACATAACCCGCAACAGCAGGATTCACTGGCTACCTTACTCAACGGTCGCACCGCGCTGCTCACCTCGCTGGACGGCCAAGGCCTGGACGCCCTCGGTCTGCTGCTCGGCCGCTGGGGCATGCGCACCGAACGCTGCCAGACCCCAGAGCGGCTGCTCAGTTGCCTGGCCGAATACACCGCGCCGCCGCTGTTGGTGTTAATGGCGCCGTGGCCCGGCAGCGTCACCAGCTGGCTGGAGCCGCTGCGTGGACACCTGCAACTTGGCCAGCCAGTCCTGCTGCTGTGCCCGCCAGCGCAAAGCGCACAACTGCCAAATATTCCCCAGCTGCGCCTGCAAAGCCTGCCACAACCGCTGACCATCACCGAACTGCGGCAAAGCTTGCTGGAGCTGTATCAGCCAACTGCTGTCGCAGCGCCCGTGGTGGTGTCTGCGCTGGTGGCCAAAACCCGCGCCAGCCCCTGTGTATTGGTCGCCGAAGACAATCCAGTCAACCAACTGGTGGCCCAAGGCTTGCTGAAAAAACGTGGCTATAACCCACGGGTAGTGAACAACGGTGCCGCCGCTGTGGCCGAGTACCGCCGCTCACCGAGCAGCATTGAACTGATCTTGATGGATTGCGAAATGCCAGAGATGGATGGCTTCGAAGCCACCCGGCAAATCCGCTTATTTGAGCAAATGCAGCACCTGCCGGCAGTGCCGATCATCGCGTTAACCGCCCATGTATTTGAGCAATATCAGCAGCTGGGCGTGGCGGCGGGCATGGACGATTTCATCGGCAAACCCCTAGACAGCCAGCTGTTGTTCGAGCGCATCGAGCATTTCTTACACAACAAGGCAGCGCTCGATAATTGAGCCAATCGACACGCCAAACCCGGCCAGACACTCGACAGCTGCTAACATCGCCCGGCGCTGAGGAGGCGCCAACCATGTTAATCGCCCAAGAGCTGCTTGAAGCCGACACCCTGACCCGCCTGATTGAAGACTTCGTCACCCGCGAGGGTACCGACAATGGCGATGAAACCCCGCTCGAGACCCGCGTTGCACGAGTTCGCCTGGCCCTCAACAAGGGCAGCGCGGTGATAGCCTTCGACCCCGACAGTCAGCAATGCATGCTGCTGTTGAAGCGTGATGTGCCGCGTGAATGGCTCGAGTAACAGGCTGCGTGAAAACTACTGCGCTCGGTTAGGCCTTGTTAAAAACAGGCTCGGAAGCCGCTTGCGGCTAACGCGCTTCAGCGCGGCCCGAAGGGCGAGAGCAACGAGTACTGCTCATTTACAACTCGTAAATTCCGCGTCCTCGCCTGTTTTTGCCTTGCCTAACCTTCGCTCGCTACGTTTTCACACAGCCTGAGCAAGTCCACTTAGCTAACTTAGCCGCGCAACCCTTCGCGCTCCCAGAGGCAACGCACCCGCATGTCGTTTTCTTGCGGGCTGTGAAAGCCGCGTTCCGAGTCCCAGCGAAAGGTATGACAACCGTTTAGCTCTGTCTCCAGGTGCACCACGGCGCTGGCCCAGTAGAGGTTTTTCAACAGCGCCTCGAACTGCTCAATCCACAGCCGCCATTCGTACTCCAGCGCCTTATAGCTCGCGCCAAAATGGATGACCTGGGTTTGATACAGGCCTTCGCCCTCGGTTGTGCAATTGGAAAACATCTCCCGCCCCAGAAACGGCCAGGCCTCGCCGCTGGGCAAACTGGCCAGCACTTGGCGATTTGTCTCGCGGCGCAAACAGCGCTGCTCTAAATGCTCAGACGGCCAGTCGCGGATGCAGCCGTAGACGATTGACTCAGACTCCACACTGTCGCTCCAGAAAATCCGTGCAGCCTTCTAACACGCCACAGTACGGGAGGAAAGGAACTAACCGACAAAATTTTGACCCTTGCCCGGCTTGCCCGCCCGCAAGCGCCAGGCAAACACACACAGCAGCCCCGCCATGACCGTCAGCGCCACGAAGGGCCACTGGTAATTGCCGCTTAAATCGCGGCCCCATCCGGTCAATACCGGCGTCAGGCTGGCCAGGCTGTAGCCGGCGCAGAGCATCATCGAGGTCCAGCGGCTGACCGCAAAAGGCGAGTCCACCTCGTACAGCGGCAGCACCATCGACAGGGCGAAGGAGCCGCTCAGACTCATGCCCAACAGCACCGCCCAGAGCTGCGGCAGCAGCAACGGATGAAAAGTAATCATGGCTAAACACAGCAAGCTGACCAGGCCACAACCGAGTAACAGCTCGTAGCGATTATCGCGGCGCTGGGCGATCCAGGGCAGCAAAAAGGAACTCGGCAAACCCACCAGCATTAACAAGCTGAACAGGTTATTGCTGTCCAGCAGGCTCAAGCCCGCCTGGTGATAGCGCGCCACCAACCAGGTGGCCAAGGTGTAGAACAGCCCGGCCTGAATCGCAAAGAACGCGGTAATCAGCCAGGCTCGCGGCTCACGCCACGGCAGCCCAGTTGCCTGTGGCTCACCGACTGGCGCCACCGATTGATTCGGCAAGCAGGCCCAGAGCAGCAGCGCCAACAACGCCGGCACGCTCCACACCGCCAGCCCCCAGGTCCAGCCGTGGGCCAACCAGGTTTCGGCCGGCGCCGTCAGCACCGCGCCCGAGGCGCCACCGATGGTCATGCTCAGCGAGTACCAGGCCACCACCCGGCCAATATGGCCATGGAAATGCTGGCGAATAAAGCCCGACAGCAAGGGCCCGGCAATCGCGATACCGGCGCCGAGCAAGGCGGCGCTACTGATCAGCACCACGCTGCGCTGGCCTTCAAAACGCACCAACAAGGCCAGCAGAATCAGCCCAAGGCACACGCTAATGGTCCGCTCCAGGCCAAAGCGCAACGCCAAACGCGGCGCAAAAGGCGCCAGCAGCCCCATACACAGCACCGGCAAGGCGGTGACCAGACTGACCAAGCCACGGCTCAGCGACAGATCGTTGGCGATGCGTTCAATCAAGGGAGCAAAGGAGGTGATGCCGGGGCGAAGATTAATCGCCGCCAGCACCAGAGCCAGCAGATACAGGGCTCGGGGAGCAACTTTCACGGGACTCTCAGTGTTTGACGTCAGGACAGGAGCGCCACCCTACCCCTGCCCCGCGCCTTGCAGCAACCCCAGCTGGACATTTTCTGTCCGAGCGGACAGAAAATCACTCAAAATTACAGGCGCAGAATGCTCAGACCGAAGCGGCCTTTTTGCGCATCTTGCCGGCCATGCCTACCATCTCGTTGTACAGCAACTGCGGGTTCTTTTGCTTCAAGGCCCAGGCCATACGGCCCTGTTCGTGGGGCAGAATCATGAACTCGCCGCGTTCGATGGCCTGGTAGATGTAGTCGGCAATCTCAGCGGCGCTGATCGGCGAGCTTTCCAGCAACTTGCCGACCTGCTGCTTCATCGCCGGCGTCGGGCCGCGGAAGGAGTCCATCAGATTGGTCTGGAAGAACGATGGGCAGACCACATGCACGCCGACATCCTGCTCTTTGAGCTCAATCAACAGGCTTTCCGAGAGTGCCACCACACCGGCCTTGGCAACGTTGTAGTTGCTCATGGCCGGGCCCTGCATCAGCGCGGCCATGGAGGCGATATTTACGATCTTGCCGTGACTGCTGGTCAGCAATGGCAAGAAGGCCTTGCAGCCTTTAACCACGCCCATCAGGTTGATGGATATCTGCCAGTCCCAATCTTCCAGCGACAGTTCATCGAAGAAGCCACCGGAGGCCACGCCTGCGTTATTGACGATCACGTCGATGCCACCGAGCTTCTCTTCACAGGCCTGGGCCAAGGCGGTGAGCTGGCTGTAATCGCGCACATCGCAGCGCTGGGTAAAGCCATCACCACCGGCGGCGCGCACCAACTGCAGCGTCTCGGCCAAGCCCGCATCATTGACATCCGAGAGCGCCAGCTGCCAGCCCTCACGGGCCCAGCGCAAGGCAATTTCACGGCCAAGACCTGAACCTGCACCGGTAATCATCATGCGCTTTTGCATATTTAGGCCTATTTGCTGGGAGGAGTAAGAAGTAAGGAGTAGCCAGCAGTGTAACCAAGGCCCGACGCCGCCTGGAGCGTTATAAAGCGGCTGAATACTGCGCCCCAGAGCCCCAAGATGCGGGGCCTATCCAGATGCCGCTGCGGCGGACTTGGGCGCCGCAGCGCCTTATTCGGCCAGCCGTGGACGCTGGGCGAAGGCGGCAAACTCAGCGGCCGGCAGCGGTCTAGCGAACCAATAACCCTGGCCCTGATCGCAGCCCAGGCTGGCCAGCAATTGCCGGGTCGGCTCATCCTCGATGCCTTCGGCAGTAGTGATTAATTGCAGGCTCTTGGCCATTTGAATAATCGCCGTGACT
The DNA here is from genome assembly GCA_030654635.1 of Pseudomonas sp. Taxonomy (GTDB): domain Bacteria; phylum Pseudomonadota; class Gammaproteobacteria; order Pseudomonadales; family Pseudomonadaceae; genus Aquipseudomonas. Next base: position 5,784 of record JAURXE010000727.1, on the reverse strand, counting down.
ATCGCTTGGTCTTGCGCGTTGCCCTGCAATTTGCGCACGAAGGACTGATCGATCTTCAACTTATCCACCTGAAAACGCTGCAGGTAGGACAGGTTCGAGTAGCCGGTGCCGAAGTCATCGATCGACAGCTTCACCCCCAGCGTTTTCAGGCGCTGCAGCATGCCCATAAAGACCTCGGAGTCGTGCAGCAGCATCGACTCTGTCAACTCCAACTCCAGACAGGCCGCATCCAGCCCGAAACGCTGCAAGGCACCGGCGACCAAGTCTTCCAAGTTGCCACGGCGAAACTGCACCGAGGAAATATTCACCGACAGCACCAACCGCGGCAGACCCGCAGCCTGCCAAAGCATCAGCTGCCGGCACGCCTCGTTTAGCACCCACTCGCCGATCTCGACAATCAAGCCCGAGCGCTCGGCAACCGCGATGAATTTATCAGGCGCCATCAAGCCATGCTCAGGATGCTGCCAGCGAATCAAGGCTTCGGCGGCCAGTAACTGGCCACTGTGAATATCCACAATCGGCTGAAAATGCAGCACGAACTGCTGCTGACTCAACGCTTGGCGCAGGCCTGCTTCGAGGTTCAAGTGCTCGACAATATCGACGTTCATTTGCTGATCGAAAAACCGGTAAGCATTCCGTCCGGCGACCTTGGCTTGGTACATGGCGATATCGGCATGCTTTAGCAACTGATCAAAGTCGTCACCGTCCTCGGGGTACATGGCAATACCAATGGAGATCGAGGTAACTATCTGCATGCCTTTCAAGGCGAAGGGTTGCGCCAGTTGTTCCAGCACATGAGCGGCCACGGCCGAGATCGCTGCCAGATCAGACACATCGGTCAGAACGATCAGAAACTCATCGCCGCCTTGCCGGCTGACGGTGTCCATCTCCCGCACCGCACTGCGCAGGCGAGTGGCGACTTCCTTGAGCAACTCGTCACCGGCACTGTGACCCAGAGAATCGTTAATGGTCTTGAAGTTATCCAAATCCAAAAACAGCAAGGCAGCCTTTTTCTTGTAGCGCCGCGCTTGGCCAATGGCTTGATCCATGCGGTCACGCACCAACAAGCGATTGGGCAAGTTGGTCAGGGCATCGTGCTGGGCCAGGTGAGTAAAGTTGGCCTCGGAGTGTTTGACCCGCAGAATCTCCTGCTGCAAGCGCTGCATGGTCTCGCGTAAATCATTGGCCAAGATCCATACCGCACAGGCACATACCAGCAGTACACAACTGACATTGACCATCCGGCCAATACCCAAGGGCAAGGGCACAAATACCTGCCAGCCGGTGATTGAGGCGAAGGTAATCCCGGCGATTGAAAGCAACATCACCAGCAGCAGACCGACGAACAACTTCAGTCGCGAAACCATGCCGGCCACAATCAAAATCACCGGGTAGCAGAGCAACGCGCCGCTGTACAGGCCCTGGTTAAACCACATGGAAACGGTCACCAGCGCCACCATCGAACTGAGGATCAGCAACATCGCACGATCCGTCGCACCCCGCCGATTCATCCGGCCGCCAATCAAGACCACCACTATCGCCGTCAAGACCAAGAAGGAGTTCAGCCAGCTGTGCGCCAGCAGCGTTTCCGCGCCGATTATCACCAGCACTGCGCTCAGCACATTAGCGATCTGATTCAGTCGACGGGCCTGCATACGATGGTCCACGGGATCATCTTGCAGGCTCGAGATTTGCGATTGCTGGGCATTCATCAGTTAAGTTCCATCTCGGCAGCAGAGCTTCTAAGTCGCGGCTCAACACCGCCAAACAGCCTAGTAAAAATAGTGCGCGGGGTTATAGCGCGTTAAAAGCGCCGAACGCTAGTCAAAGCGCTGCACAGCAGCAAGCATTTGTTGCGCCAAATCGATGGCAAGTACGCTAGCACACTCCTGCAGGCATAAAAAAAGCGGCCCAAGGGCCGCCAAAGTCACACGCAGAGAACTGTTTTAGTGGGCAACGGCACCACTGGAGCCAAGGCCGGTTTGCGAGCGAACGAACTGCGGCAGAAACCGCGCCCGTTCCTCGGCGGCAGAGGCCGATTTGTCGGTGATGGAGAAGAACCAGATGCCGGCAAAGGCAATCGCCATCGAGAACAACGCTGGGTACTCGTAAGGGAAGATGGCTTGAGCGTGGCCCAGCACCTGTACCCAAACGGTTGGCCCGAGAATCATCAGGGTCACCGCCGTCACCAAGCCCAACCAGCCGCCAATCATGGCACCGCGGGTGGTGAGATCTTTCCAGTACATGCTCAAGAACAACACTGGGAAGTTGCAGCTAGCAGCAATCGAGAAGGCCAGACCCACCATGAAGGCGATGTTTTGTTTCTCAAACAGGATGCCTAAGCAAACCGCCAACACACCGAGGGCGATGGTGGTGATTTTCGATACGCGGATTTCATCGCGATCGTTGGTCTTGCCCTTCTTGTATACGCTGGCATACAGGTCATGGGACACCGCCGTAGCGCCGGCCAGCGTCAAGCCAGCAACCACCGCCAGGATGGTGGCGAAGGCTACCGCCGAGATAAAGCCGAGAAACAAGCTGCCGCCCACGGCGTTAGCCAAGTGAATTGCCGCCATATTGTTGCCGCCGAGCAGTGCGCCCGCCGCATCTTTGAACTCAGGATTGGTGCTCACCAGCACGATCGCGCCGAAGCCGATAATGAAGGTCAAAATGTAGAAGTAGCCGATAAAGCCGGTGGCGTAGAACACGCTTTTACGGGCTTCTTTGGCATCGCTGACGGTGAAGAAGCGCATCAGAATGTGCGGCAAACCAGCAGTACCAAACATCAGTGCCAAACCAAGTGAGATCGCCGACACCGGGTCTTTGACCAAACCGCCGGGGCTCATGATGGCCTCGCCTTTTGGATGCACTTTGATCGCTTCAGAAAACAATGCGGCGAAGTCAAAGTTGACGTGTTTCATCACCATCAAGGCCATAAAGCTGGCACCCGACAGGAGCATCACGGCCTTGATGATTTGTACCCAGGTAGTCGCCAGCATGCCGCCGAACAACACATAGAGCATCATCAGTACGCCAACCAGCACCACGGCAACGTAGTAATCCAGACCAAACAGCAGTTGGATTAACTTACCGGCACCGACCATTTGTGCGATCAGGTAAAACGCCACCACCACCAGCGAACCACTGGCCGCCACGGTGCGAATAGGCATCTGCTTGAGGCGATAGGAGGCCACGTCGGCAAAGGTGTATTTGCCCAGGTTGCGCAACCGCTCAGCCATCAGAAACAGAATCACCGGCCAGCCCACCAGAAAGCCGATCGAGTAGATCAAGCCATCGTAGCCGGAGGTGTAAACCAGTGCGGAAATCCCCAGAAACGAGGCCGCTGACATGTAGTCACCGGCAATCGCCAAGCCGTTTTGAAAACCGGTGATTTTGCCGCCAGCGGCGTAATAGTCAGACGCCGAATTGTTCTTTTTCGACGCCCAGTAGGTAATGCACAGGGTAGCGCCAACAAACACCACAAACATCGCGATGGCCGAGACGTTCATCGGCTGGCGCTGCACCTCGCCCGTTAACGCTTCACCGGCCAACAGCAACGGGGCAAAGGCTGACAAGGCCAAGCTCGCCAAGAGACGTAGGATCATTTCTGCACCTCATCAAGAATGGCTTTATTCAAGCTATCGAATTCACCGTTGGCCCGGTACACATAGATACCAGTGAGGACGAAGGCCGACAGGATCAAGCCAACCCCCAGTGGAATACCCCAAGTGATCACCGAGTCAGGGCTGATGCGCACCCCAAGCAATTGCGGGGCAAAGGCAATCAGCAGGATAAACACCAGATAGAGGCCGAGCATTACGGCCGAAAGAAGCCATGCAAACCGCGAGCGTTTGGCTACCAGTTCATGGAATCGCGGATTTTCTAGAATCCGCTCGTAGACGCTGTCGTTCATTTTTGTTGTCCTCCGCAGCACGGGTTGCTGGTGAGTCCACTCTAAAACGACGGTAGCAAGGCAACAGACGACCTTAGTCGTAGAAACCGGGCCCCTGCGACTAAGGTCGCAGCTCACAGATGGGGCGGAATAATCAGCCCTTTGCGCCGGTAAACTTCAATATCAATGGCAAAAGCGCCGGTGGGATAAACCTCTTTGATTCGATATGGGCGCTGATTGCGATCCAGCACCAACTGCTCTAAATCAACCACCCGCTCAATGCCGGGCTGCTTTTGTTCATCGAGTACCAACAGCACCCTTGGCTTGAGTTTGCTCAACGGCGAGCAGGCGACAATGATGCCGACCTCGCCATTGGTCATTTCGACTATTTCGCCGGGCGGATAGATGCCGATGCGGCGGACAAACAGGCCGACCAGTTCGGCATCAAAATGACTGCCGCAGGCTTCGAATAAAATCCGCAGCGCCTCCAGGCTCGACTTGCCCTTGCTGTAGACCCGATCGCTGTTGATCGCATCGTAGGCATCCACCACCGCGACAATCTTGGCAAAGTAGGGAATCCGCGGCGCATCCAGCCCGCGCGGATAACCGCGACCGTCCAAGCGCTCATGGTGCGAGAAGGCCACGTCAACTGCGGCGGCCGTCACCTGTTGATTGCTCATCAGCAGCTTGCGCCCTTCAATGGCGTGGCTCTGCATGATGCGCAACTCATGGGGCGTCAGCGCGCCAGGCTTATTTAAAATTTCAATGGGCACCTTGATCTTGCCGACATCGTGAAGCATGCCGCACACGCCCAAGTGCTCCAATTCGCCCTGGCGCAGATTCAATTCACGGCCCAAGGCAATGGAGTAAATCGCCACCCGCAAACTGTGCTCGGCGGTGTATTCGTCGCTGTGCTTGATCCGCGCCAGCCAGAGCATGGCGCCGGGGTTGCGCAGCATGCTCTCAACGCACTCCTTAACCACCACCTTGACCTGCACCACATCCAGCTCGTGTCCAAGGCGCACCGCTTCAAGAATACGTAGCGATTGTTCCCGCGCCGAGTGAAAGGCCGGCTCTGCCTGCAGCATCTCGCGACTGAACTCGACCTTGGCGATTTGCGGCTGCAACTGCTCGGCCGCCAGGCTGACCAGGTTGTCTTCAAGCTGCTGCTTGGCCCCGAACGAGCGCCGCGCATCAACCCAGACAAACTGACACACCTCACCGAGCAACAGGATTTCCTGCTGTTGGCGAATACGAAAACCCTGAAACAGGAAGGCAGTTTCGCTCCACGGGCGATCCAATTCGACGACATACATACCGATGGTCAACTGGTCGACTGTTACTTTGATACGGTCGCGGGTATCAGCCATGGATCTACTCAGCGGACAAAATCAGTGAAAGGCAGTTGCCGCAAAACTATAGCGCAGAGACGCAAGGCTGAATAATGACGCTAATCCCCAAGTAACGCTTGTGCATTTTAACCCATAAAAAAACCGCCAGGCCAAAGGCCGGGCGGATATTCAAACAAGTACCGCGAGCGGCAGTTAAGCCAAGTTTATTGCAGCCACTCCTGCACCCGTTGCGGATGCGCTTGCACCCATTGTTGCGCGGCAGCAGCCGGTTTGGCGCCTTCTTCGATGGCCAGCATGACCTCACCGATTTCGCTTGGGGTCCAGGAGAATTTTTTCAGGAATGCATAAACCGGTGGCGCTTTGGCCGCCAACCCTGGGTTAGCGATATTGTCGACGTGTTCGGCGGCGCCATAGACGTTTTTCGGGTCGTCAAGAAAGCGCAACTGCCACTTGGCGAACATCCAGTGTGGAATCCACCCCGTCACCACCACCGGCTTATTGGCCTTGATGGACCGGGCCAGCTCCGCCGTCATGGCACTG
>JAURXE010000724.1 GCA_030654635.1 Pseudomonas sp. | reverse complement strand
CAAGTGTGACGAACTGGGTGTGGTGCTGATCGGCCCTAACTGCCCAGGCGTGATCACTCCAGGCGAATGCAAGATCGGCATCATGCCCGGTCACATTCACTTGCCAGGCAAGGTCGGGATCGTTTCGCGTTCCGGCACCCTGACCTATGAAGCGGTCAAGCAGACCACTGACGCCGGTTTCGGTCAGTCCACCTGCGTGGGCATCGGCGGTGACCCGATCCCTGGCTCCAACTTCATCGACATCCTGAAGCTGTTCCAGGAAGACCCGAAGACTGAGGCGATCGTTATGATCGGCGAGATCGGCGGTTCGGCTGAAGAAGAAGCTGCTGCTTACATCAAGGCCCACGTGACCAAGCCGGTGGTGTCCTACATCGCCGGTGTAACTGCTCCGGCAGGCAAGCGTATGGGCCACGCCGGCGCAATCATCTCCGGCGGCAAAGGTACAGCAGACGAAAAGTTTGCCGCGCTGCAAGACGCTGGGGTGAAAACCGTGCGTTCGCTGGCCGACATCGGCAAGGCCTTGGCCGAGCTGACCGGTTGGGCTGTTAAGTAAACCGTCGCGTTTGAATAAAAGGCCACCTTCGGGTGGCCTTTTTGTTTACTAGACTATCGCTATGCCATTTTGCCAGCAGTGCCGAAATCGCCTTTAACAGCTGCCCTTAGGTGGCGTTGCTTCACTGACTACTGGGGTAATTAGCTATGCAATGGTTTGCTGATCTGCGCATCGCTTACAAAACCGCCATAGTGCCGCTGGTGTTATGCATTTTGTTGGTGGTTCTGGGGCTAGTTTCGACCTCATCGTTGCGCAGTGTCGCCAGTGGTGTGGATGTGGTGACGCAAGACCTCGGTCCGAGCATGGACAATCTGGCGCAGATAACCGATGCCATGGCGCGCTTGCAACTGAGCGTGCGCCATTATGCGCGCAGCGCCGACCAAAGCTCCGAGCAGCAATTCAGCGAGCTTGATCAACGCCTGAACCTTGCGCTGCAGCAGGCGGATAAACGTATCCAGGATCCTCAGCGGCGACAGTTGCTGGCTGAGATCGGCCGACTGCACGGCGAATACAACCGCTTGTTTCGAGAGCAGTTGGTGCCTATCAGTCAGCAGCGCCAGCAACTTATGCTTAACCAACTGGATGTACATGGTCCTGCGGTTGAGAAAATTCTTTCCTCG
>JAURXE010000720.1 GCA_030654635.1 Pseudomonas sp. | reverse complement strand
GCAGAAGAGGACGCTTTCCATGTCTGACGTTACCCTGACCACCCTGCAAAGCCTCAAGCAGAGCGGTGAGAAAATCGCCATGCTGACCTGCTATGACGCCACCTTCGCCCACGCCGCCAGTCAGGCGGGCGTTGAAGTGCTGCTGGTTGGCGACTCACTTGGTATGGTCCTGCAGGGCCATGACAGCACCTTGCCGGTGACCGTCGCCGACATGGCTTACCACGTCGCAGGCGTTAAACGCGGCAACCAGGGCGCGCTGATTCTGGTCGATCTGCCCTTTATGGCCTACGCCACCACCGAGCAATGCCTGCATAACTGCGCCACCTTGATGCAAGCCGGTGCCCATATGGTCAAGCTCGAGGGTGCCGGTTGGTTGGCCGAGCCTATTCGGCTGTTGGCCGAGCGCGGCATTCCCGCCTGCGCGCACCTGGGGCTAACGCCGCAAGCGGTGAACATCCTCGGCGGCTACAAGGTGCAAGGCCGCCAAGATGCCCAGGCCCGACAAATGCGCGCCGACGCTATCGCCCTAGAGCAAGCCGGCGCCTGCATGCTGCTGCTGGAATGCGTACCCAGCAGCTTGGCGGCCGAAATCAGCCAAGCGGTAAAAATCCCGGTGATCGGCATTGGCGCAGGCGCCGCCACCGACGGCCAGGTACTGGTGCTGCACGACATGCTTGGTTTAGCCCTGAGCGGTCGCAGCCCCAAGTTTGTGAAAAACTTTATGACTGGCCAAGACTCCATCGCCGCCGCTTTAAGCGCCTACGTACAAGCCGTCAAAGCCGTTAGCTTTCCCGCCGCCGAACACTGCTTCTCGGCATGAACCCGAATTGTCTGCATGACCACGGAATGCGTCCATGAACATAGTTAGAACGGTGCGCGAATTGCGCGCCGCGGTGGCCCACGCGCGCGGTGAAGACAAGCGCATTGGTTTCGTACCGACCATGGGCAACCTGCATGAAGGTCACGCCGCACTGGTGGAAAAAGCCAGCCAGCGGGTTGATTTCGTAGTCGCCAGTATTTTCGTCAATCCGCTGCAGTTCGGTCCCAAAGAAGACCTGGCCAGCTACCCGCGCACTCTGGAAGCCGATAAAGAACGGCTGCTGCAAGCCGGCTGTAACCTGCTGTTTGCCCCCACCGTCGAGGAAATGTATCCGCAGGGCATGGGCGGGCAAACCCGCGTCAGCGTGCCAGGCCTTTCCGACGGCCTGTGTGGCGCCAGCCGCCCCGGACACTTTGAAGGTGTGGCGACGGTAGTCTGCAAGCTGTTCAACATGGTGCAGCCGGACCTGGCCGTATTTGGTCAAAAAGACTTCCAGCAACTGGCTGTGATTCGCAGTCTGGTCAGCGACCTGAACATGCCGATCCAAATCATTGGCGAGCCCACCGTCCGCGCCGCCGACGGCCTGGCGCTGTCCTCACGCAACGGTTATCTCGATGAGCAGCAGCGCAGCGTGGCGCCGGCGATCTATCGAATCCTGAGCGACTTGGCGGCAGCCATCCAGGCGGGCAACAACGACTTCCAGGCGCTACTCACCCAGGGTTTAGCCGCCTTGCAGGAAGCCGGCTTTCGCCCCGACTACTTAGAGATTCGCGAGGCCAACAGCCTCAAGCCGGCAACCCCAAGCGATCAACATCTGGTGATTCTGGCAGCGGCTTTTATCGGCACTACCCGGCTGATCGATAACCTGGCGTTTGAGCGCCCAGCAACGGCCTGAGCCCCAACCGCCAGACACTTGCTCCACCGTTGGCGTTCGGGCAAACTCGCCCGCCGCCGATGATGCCAAGCAAAACAGGTTGCTGCTTGGCATAAGCGAAGATCAGCCATTTTTAACCCAGTACCGCGCGCGCAGCCCGCAGTCGACATTCAACAGGTTCTGAGGAGATCACCATGCACGCCATCATGCTCAAGGCCAAACTGCACCGCGCCGAAGTCACCCACGCGGTACTCGATTACGAAGGCTCCTGCGCCATCGACGGCGACTGGTTGGATCTGTCGGGCATCCGCGAGTACGAACAAATTCAGATCTACAACGTCGACAACGGCGAACGTTTCACCACTTATGCGATTCGTGGCGAAGCCGGCTCGCGGATGATCTCGGTGAATGGCGCCGCCGCCCATAAAGCTAAGGTTGGCGACCGGGTAATCATCTGCGCCTATGCCCACTACAGCGAGGCCGATCTGATTAATTTCCATCCACGCATGCTCTATATGGCGCCAGGCAATCAGCTGAGCCACACCACTAACGCAATCCCGGTACAAGTAGCCTAAAAGCGCACTGCATGATTTTGCCCAGCCTTAAAGGCCTAATCCGCTAAACTCAAAGCCCGGAACTCACCGGGCTTTTTAATGTTCGAAGACTGCTCATCACTCAAGGAAGTCGGCAACCATGGCGTATTACCAAAACCCACTTGACGCCACCCTCCTGCCCGCTTGGCAGGCGCTCAACCAGCATCGTGAAGCGATGCAGGGCTTTAGCCTGCGCCAGGCGTTTGCCGAAAACCCGCAGCGCTTCAGTGATTTCTCGATGAGCAGCAGCAGCCTGTTTCTGGATTACTCGAAAAACCTGATCACCCATGAGACCCGCGGCCTGTTGGTTGATCTGGCCCGTGAGTGCGGCTTGGAGCAGGCCATCCGCGCGCTGTTCGATGGCGAACTGGTCAACAGTTCCGAAGGCCGTCCGGCCCTGCACACCGCCTTACGTCGCCCGGTTGGCGATCGCCTGGAGGTAAACGGCGTTAACGTGATGCCCGAAGTGCACCGCGTACTCAACCAGATGACCGAACTGGTCAGCCGCATTCACAACGGTCTGTGGCGCGGTTACAGCGAAAAACCGATCACCGACATCGTCAATATCGGCATCGGCGGCTCCTTCCTCGGCCCGCAACTGGTCTCCGAGGCGTTGCTGCCCTTCGCGCAAAAAGGCGTCAGCTGCCACTACCTGGCCAATATCGACGGCAGTGAGTTCTTTGAACTGGCCGGCAAACTGCGGGCTGAAACCACCTTATTTATCGTCTCATCAAAAACTTTCAGCACCCTGGAAACCCTCAAAAACGCCCAGGCCTCCCGCGCCTGGTACCTGGCTCAGGGCGGTTCGGAAGAGGCGCTGCACCGGCACTTTATTGCCGTGTCGAGCAACCGCGAAGCGGCGCTGGCCTTTGGCATTCGCGCCGAGAACATCTTCCCGATGTGGGACTGGGTTGGCGGGCGTTACTCGCTGTGGTCGGCGATCGGCTTGCCGATTGCCCTGGCGATTGGCATGTCCAACTTCAAAGAGCTGCTGGCCGGCGCCTACAGCATGGATCAGCATTTTCAGAGCGCCCCATTGGAGCGCAACATGCCGGTTCTGCTGGCCA
>JAURXE010000718.1 GCA_030654635.1 Pseudomonas sp. | reverse complement strand
CAGCGGTGGCCTCCTGTATTTAATCGAGCCGGAGAGCGGTCAACTGATCCCCCAAGCACTGATCCTCGATGGTGTCCAACAAGACCTCAACGAGCACCCGCTCAGCAGTTACCACAGCAACGATCCCAGCCTGCCCGACTGGCTCAGCGGCCCGGCCCGTGGTGGCGCCAGCGCCGTAGTCGCCCTGGGCTTTGATCAGGCCGGGCCGTTGCAAAGTCTGCTGCGCAGCCTCGACAGCCCAATGATTAATCTGGTCAGCTGCGGCCTGCATAACCGCCAAGGCGTGACCCTCGGCGTGCTGCAATTACTGCACCGCGACAACACGGAAGAGCATGACCCAACCTTGCTACGTCCCGAGCGTATTGCCTTGATCGAGGCGGTGTCTGGGGTGGCGGCCTTGTGCATCGACAGTCAGCGTTTACTTGAGCAACAAAAGCAGCTGCTGGAAGCTTTTATCCAACTGTTGGCCGGCGCCATCGACGCAAAAAGCCCCTACACCGGCGGCCACTGCCAGCGGGTGCCGGAATTAACGCTGATGCTCGCCCGCGCCGCTGCCGATAGCCCGGAGCCGGCTTTTGCCAGCTACCAACCCAACGATGAACAATGGGATGAACTGCACATCGCCGCCTGGCTGCACGATTGCGGCAAGATCACCACGCCCGAATACGTGGTGGATAAAGCCACCAAACTGGAAACCCTGTACGACCGCATCCATGAGATCCGTACCCGCTTCGAAGTGCTTAAACGCGACGCCTGGATCGACTACTGGCAGGCTCGCTGCGAAGGCGCCGACGCCGACGCCAGCCAGCAAGCCTTGCAACGTGACCAGCGGTTAAGCGCGCTGGATGAAGAGTTCGCCTTTATCGCCCGTTGCAATCTGGGCGGTGAGGCCATGGCCGACGCCGATCTGGCGCGCCTTCAGCAAATCGCCCAGCGCACCTGGCGGCGCACCCTCGACGACCGGCTCGGCGTGTCGTGGGAAGAGGCGCAGCGCCAAGCGCGCGACCCTGCGCCCAGCTTGCCGGTGGACGAACCACTGCTGGCCGACCGCCCCGAGCATTTGATCGAACGCACGGCCAGCGAGCAAATGCCCGCCGACAATCCCTGGGGCTTCAAGCTCGAAGTGCCGCACTACAAGTTCAATCGCGGTGAACTGTACAACCTGAGCATCGCCCGCGGCACGCTGACCGCTGAGGATCGTTTCATCATCAACGATCACATTGTGCAAACCATCCGCATGCTCAACCACCTGCCCTTCCCGCCGCACCTGAAAAACGTCGCGGAAATCGCCGGTGGCCACCATGAAAAGATGAATGGCACTGGTTACCCGAAACGCCTGAAACGTGAAGACATGAGCCTGCCGGCTCGCATGATGGCGATTGCCGATATTTTTGAAGCGCTAACGGCGGTGGACCGCCCCTACAAAAAAGGCAAGACCCTGTCCGAGTCGCTGAACATCATGCTCGGCATGTGCAAAGGCGGCCACGTGGATACCCAGCTGTTTGAATTATTTGTGCGCAGTGGGGTGTATCGCCAGTACGCGCAACGCTTTCTGAAGCCAGAACAAATAGATGCGGTCGACGAAAACAACTTACTGGCCGAACTGGCGGCTGATGAGGCGCGGGGATAAACGGGGGGGTAACGCGGGGAATGCAACCGGATAAACAGCGGTTCAGGGCCGGCTAGCGCCAGCCCTGAACACCAGGATCAAGCCTGGGCGATATCGTTTTCTGGATACCACACATCCAGCAACGGGCTAACAGTGAAAGCTGTCAGTTCGCTGCGGCCTTGCAACCAGGCCTCAACCAGAGCGCGCTGCTCGGCGCTGACCGAGCCACGTTTGCCCAAGCATACGAAGCCATAGTCATCACCGCCGACATAACCCATGCCGTTGGCAGTGATAGCGTCTGCAACGAAGGCTTCCAAGAAGTCATCGATCGACTCTTCAGCCAGGTTTTCCTGAAAATTCAGGGTCAGCTCAAAACCAAGCTCCTGGAACTCGGCAACGCAGAGTTTTTTACGCAGACGACGGGAACGGTTAGTAGCCATGAAAAAATCCTCATCTTTCTTAAATAAATAAAACTTAAATTCATAAAATAAGCCGCGGCACTTTAACAGCTTAGCCGCCGGCCTGCCCGTGTCTCTGCGCGCCCCCTGACCAGCACGACTAAACCGCTACAGCCCAAAACGCAGCGGCGAGAGCCCGCACAGCTAACACGCTGCAGATTGGCGAAATTAATGACTGCGGATGGGCAACGTAGCCTCTTGGACTTGCGCCTGCGCGGCAAAGGCCTCTTCTTGGATACTGAGCCAAGCACCCTGGGCTTTCCAGCGCAGCGACCAGTCGATAAATTGATCCGCCGGCATTGGCCGGGCAATGCCATAGCCCTGCGCGAGCCGGCAGCCCAGGCGCAGCAACACCGCACCATGGGCCAGCGTCTCGACCCCTTCGGCAATAACCTGCCGGTTGAAGGCGCCGGCCAAGCGGATTACACCTTCCACAATACCCAGATCGTCCGAGTCATTGAGCATATCGCGGACAAAACTCTGATCGATTTTCAAGGTATCGACCGGCAACCGGCGCAGGTAGGTCAGCGATGAATAACCGGTGCCAAAGTCATCCAAGGCAAAGTGCACGCCCAGTTCACGGCATTGCTGCAGTATCACTACCGCCTGCTCGATATCGGCAATTGCCGCAGTTTCCAGCACCTCCAACTCGAAGTGCGAGGCTGGGAAAGCCGGGTAGCGGGCCAATGCCTTGCGCAAGTCCGCATAGAAATCCGGCTGCAATAAATGACTGGCACTAACATTGGCGCTGACGACGATGTTCAGGCCACTTTCATACCAACTCGCCGCCTGGGCCACGGCGGCATTGATAACCCACTCACCAAAGGTTTTTTCAAGGTGGCTGCCATTGATGTGGGGGAGAAATTCCGCCGGCGCCAGCAAGCCTTTTTCAGGGTTTTGCCAGCGAATTAACGCCTCCACACCGATAATTTCGCCATTGATCAAATCAACCTTGGGTTGGTAGTACAGAACAAACTCGGCGTTTGCCAGCGCGCTGCCCAGCAGGTCCAAGTATTTACGGTGGGTCTGCGCCTTGCGGTCGCTCTCTGGGTCGAACAGGTGATAGCGATTTTTACCGGACTCCTTGGCCAGGTACATCGCCTGATCGGCGTGGCGCAGCAAGGTATCGGCATCGGCATTGTCATCCGGATACAGGCTCACCCCGATGCTGGCAGAAACACTCAGCAACCCATCCTCAACCTGAATGGGTGAGCTGATGGCACTGAGCACCCGCTCGAGGATCAGCGCACACTCCTCGGGAGAGTTGATATCGGACAGCAACAAGACAAACTCATCGCCACCAAGGCGGGCCTGAGTGTCTTCGGCGCGCAACACATGCTTGAGGTTTTCCGTCACGCCAATCAAAAGCTGATCGCCCGTAGCGTGGCCGTATTGATCGTTAATGGCTTTGAAACCGTCCAGATCCAGAAAACACACCGCCAGCGACTTGCCACTGCGGGTCGAGCGAATAATTGACTGGGCCAAACGATCGGCCAGCAAGCGCCGATTGGGTGAGCCGGTTAATGGGTCGTAGTGGGCGATGCGGTCGAGTTCGAGTTCGTGAGCCTTGAGCTGGCTGATATCGGCGAATACGCTGATATAACGCTGAATGACGCCCGTCGCGTCGCGCACCACAGAGATGGATAGCAACTCGGCAAAGATTTCACCGCTCTTGCGCCGATTCCAGATTTCGCCTCGCCAGAAATCATGCTGGGTTAGGGAATCCCACATTTGCTCATAGAACTGCGGACCATGCCGCCCCGAAGACAGCAACTTAGGCGTTTGACCAAGGATCTCGGCTTCGCAGTAGCCGGTGATACGGGTAAATGCCGGGTTGATCTTGGTGATGCAGCGGGCCGCATTGGTCACCATGATGCCTTCGTAACTGTTTTCAAACACCGTAGCGACTTCTACCTGGGCCAGCTCGAAGGACTTGCGCTGGGAAATATCGGCCAAGGTGCCGACCATTCTGAGCGGCTCACCAGCCTCATTGCGCAGCACCACGCGCCCCTTCACACACATCCACCTGATCTCGCCGGAGCGCGTGACAATACGGCAATCGAACTCCAAGCCGGCCGTCTTGCCTTGGCGATGCGCGTCAATCTGGCTCAGCGCCATCGACAGGTCGTCGCAATGCAGCATGCGTTTAAAAAACTCAAAATCATGGGTATCTTCAGCGGCCGAGTAACCGGTCACTTGGTAATATTGCGCCGAGCGGTATATCCAGCCACTGGGCAGATCCCAATCCCACAGGCCATCAGTGGTGGCCTCGACAGCCATCTGCAGGCGCTCCTCGCTAACCTGCAGTTTTAAACTAATCAGCTTTCGCTCGGTGATGTCTTGGACTGTGCCGTACAACTTCAGCACCTGGCCTGTGGCATCCACCACTGACTGACCGCGAGCCGTAATCCAGCGGCGGCTGCCATCGGCGCGCAGCACCTCGGCATCGCATTCATAGCCCTGCCCAGTGTCTATGGCGTGCTGCACCGCCGCGGCTAGTTGCTGCCAGCTTGACGCAGTAAAGTACTGCTGCACTGCCGGGTAAGCGGCCGGCGGCAAACTGATGTCGCGGTCATAGATGCGGTAGATTTCGTCTGACCAGTGCAGCTCATCCGTTTGTATATTCCACTCCCAGTTGCCTACCGCATTCAGGTGCTGCGCCTCTTGCAGCGCGGCCTCACTGGCGCGCAGGGCAATATCGGCCTGTTTGCGCTGGGTGATATCGCGGGAAATTCCAAACAGACCATTAACTCGGCCCTGCCCATCAAACACCGGCCCCTTAATGGCCAGAAACACCCGCTCCTGGCCATCGAAGGTGCGGACTTGCTCTTCAACTGCCTGGGTCTGGCCGCTGGCCATGATCGCTTGATCCCTCGCCATCACTTCCTGGGCAATCGCGGCGGGGAATAAAAAGCTGTCATCCTGACCCACTATGTCACTGGCCGAGCGCCCAGCAAACTTCGCCGCCGCCTCATTAATAAGCAAATAACGGCCTTGAGTATCCTTGACGAAAACCGCATCCGAGGTGCCAGAAACAACCGCACTCAGCAAACGGCGATTGAACTCCTGCTTGACCAGGGAATGTCGCAGCAACTCGGTGAGCAAACTGACCGCCACACCCGTGATTATCAGGAAGGCCAGGAGCAGTGCGTCACGACTGTTCTCTATGCGAAAACTGGAGAGCGGCGCAACCGCCAGATAATCCAAGCCGAAAGCCGCAATCAGCGTTGACAGCAATCCTGGGCCGAAACCACCGAGCAACGCGCTGAGCGTGATGGGCAGCATAAAAAGAATCAACAGCAGGTGCGCACCGAAGCCAAGCGCAATTTGTTGACGCAAGACCAGCATGGCCAGCGTTACTAGCACGGCGAACAGGTAAATCAGCCAACGCGGCAATCGCCCTGGAGTCACCCCAATCGCTAGGGCGTCCAACAGGGTCTCCTTACCTGCGGGATTGAGCGGCGGCACGGCGCGCAGCGCAAAAAACAACAGTAAGGTTGTAGTGATAACGAAAAATACGCCCTTGGCCGTCGATAGCCAAACGACCGACTGTTGGTCAGTAAAGACCGCCAGCAATTGATCGGAAAGGAAGATCCAGGCGAGCGCAATAAGCAGGTAGCCGGCACTGATAAATAAAATAAAACGCCCACGGGCCGTCATTTTCATGCGTACTGGATTCTCCTAAAGACAGCCAAACACAAGGGCCCGGCGAGTCGTGCGACCCGCGACTTAACGAGACCCAAGGCGCCACAACGGTCAAAGCAAAGGGGTCATGCAATGGCCTGAAAATCTAGCCACAAAGACTTTGTTTATACCGCCCGTAACCAGCAGAATTAATGGACCTTCGCGACAGTATCATAGCCATCCACTGCCAGTGGCGCACAACGCCATAGCCCAAGGTGCGTCTGAGCAACACGGCGCCACCTGCCACGCTCACTTGGCGCAGGCCAAACCGCGCAAAGGCCCCAACTGCACACAAGCCAAGGGCGCTTCGGGCATAATGCCAATCTTTCAAAAGCTGTTTTGCCAAACCTGCGTGGAAGCCTCGTACTCATGTCATCTTTTTCTGTTATCCGCCGCCTGCCGAGCCTTGGCCTTGCACTGCGCCGCCTGAGTCAACTGACCCTCGCCAGCCTGTTATTGCCGCTGGCCTTGAGCGCTACTGCCGCGCCGACCAATACCGTACTGCCGCTGAAAATCCAGCAGGCGTTAAAGACCGCAAAAATTGACAACAGCGCCATGTCGCTGGTCATGCTGCCGCTCAACGGTCCGGGACTGGCCACCATAGTCAATGCTGACGTGGCGGTGAACCCGGCCTCGACCATGAAGCTGATCACCACCTACGCCGCGCTCGAGTTGCTCGGCCCGACCCATCAATGGAAAACCGAGTTTTACACCGACGGCCCGCTGCGCAACGGCGTACTGCAGGGCAACCTGTACCTCAAGGGCGGCGGTGACCCCAAGCTGAACATGGAGAAACTCTGGCTGCTGCTGCGCGACCTGCGCGCCAATGGCGTACAGCAGATTAGCGGCGACCTAGTGCTCGACCGCAGTCACTTCGTGCAACCGCAACTAACGGCCTTTAATGACGACGGCAATGACGACAACAAACCCTTTCTGGTCGGCCCGGATTCGCTACTGGTAAACCTCAAATCGGTGCGTTTTATTGCCCGCAACGAGGGCGGCAAGGTGACCGTGGCCGCCGAGCCGCCGATCGCCAGCATTCATATCGACAACCGGGTCAAAGCCCTGCCAGCCGCCAAGTGCCCCAATCCGGATGTGCGCTACAGCCCAAGCAAACAGGCGGATGGCAGTATCAATCTGGTGGTCAGCGGTAAATTGGTCGATGGCTGCAGCACCCAGACCTACCTGGCGCTGCTTGATCACCAGAACTACGCCGCCGGTGCGGTGCGGGCCATCTGGCAAGAGTTGGGCGGCAGCATCCAAGGCCGCGACCGGGTCGACAACGTGCCCAAAAGTGCCCGGTTGCTGGCTCGTGCCTTCTCCCCCGACCTGGTGGAGATCATTCGCGACATCAACAAGTACAGCAACAACACCATGGCCCAGCAGCTGTTCCTCAGCATTGGCGCGCAGTTTCGCACCGCCAACGACGCCGATGACGCCAAGGCCGCGCTGCGAGTGATACGCCAATGGCTGGCACGCAAAGGCATCGACGCCAAGCACCTGATGATCGAGAACGGTTCGGGCTTGTCCCGTCAGGAGCGCATTAGCGCGCGGGAAATGGCGGGCTTGCTGCAAGCCGCGTGGGACAGCCCCTATGCCGCCGAGTTTATGTCGTCGCTGCCGCTGGTGGGTATGGACGGCACCATGCACAAACGTCTACGCCGTACCGCCCTG
The DNA here is from genome assembly GCA_030654635.1 of Pseudomonas sp. Classification (GTDB taxonomy): domain Bacteria; phylum Pseudomonadota; class Gammaproteobacteria; order Pseudomonadales; family Pseudomonadaceae; genus Aquipseudomonas. The sequence goes on along the minus strand of JAURXE010000718.1, from coordinate 5,055 downwards.
GCCGGCGAAGGGCATATCAAGACCGGCACTCTGAACACAGTACGGGCGATTTCCGGCTTTAGCCGCGATGCCAACGGCAATACCGGGGCGGTGGTGGCCATCCTCAACCACCCACGGCCGTGGGGCGCCTCGTCGATTCTCGATCAGGTGCTGCTGGGGCTATACCAACAAAGCAAAACGGCTAAACCCTAAGGTTTAGCCGTCTGTTGGTAGGCTGAAGCGGTAATTCGTAGGGCGGACTCAGGAGCGCAGCGAACAGTCCGCCATCCGCAGTAAACAGTCCGCCAATCCTCGGCTGTCCACCGGCATTGATGTACCGCCTCGGCGAGCACAGCAATGCCGGCCAACATCAAACCTCCGCGTTAGCCGCCAGTGCCGTCAGCCGCCATGCGCGGTGGATTTTGCTGTTGCGGGCATAGTCTGGATCGAGGGTCTTGGCGCTGATTTCTTCCACGCCATAACGGGCGGCCAAGCCTTCATCCAGGATGAACTTGCGAAAGTTATTCGAGAAATACAGCACGCCGCCCGGTGCCAGCCGGGTCATGGCCAGATCCAGCAACTGCACGTGATCGCGCTGCACATCGAAAATCCCTTCCATGCGCTTGGAGTTGGAGAAAGTTGGCGGATCGATAAAGATCAGATCGTATTCGCTGCGATCGGCCGCCAACCAAGCCATCACGTCGCCCTGCTCCAGCTTGTTCTTGTCAGAGAAGCCATTTAGCGACAGGTTGCGCCGCGCCCAATCCAGGTAGGTCTTCGACAAATCGACGCTGGTGGTGCTGCGCGCCCCGCCCTTGGCCGCATGCACGGTGGCGGTGGCGGTGTAGCAAAACAGATTGAGGAAACGCTTACCGGCCGCCTCCTTTTGGATGCGCAAGCGCAACGGCCGGTGATCGAGAAACAGACCGGTATCCAGATAATCGGTGAGATTGACCAGCAGCTTGACGCCGCCTTCGTTGACCTCGCGAAACAACCCTTGGGCTGCTTGGCGGGTGTATTGCTTAGTGCCGCTCTGCCGCTCGCGGCGCTTGACCACCACCTTGCTCTTGTCGACGCCCAGCGCTTGCGGAATCGCCGCAAGCGCATCAAACAAGCGGGCCTGGGCTTTTTCCGGCTCGATGGTGCGCGGCGCGGCGTATTCCTGCACGTGCACCCAATCGCCATACAGGTCGATAGCCACGGCGTATTCCGGCATGTCGGCGTCATACACCCGGTAGCATTCGACGCCTTCGCGGCGCGCCCACTTGCCCAGCAGCTTGAGATTTTTCTGCAGGCGGTTGGCGAACATCTGCCCGCCTTCGCTGAGTCGCGCCAACTCAGCCACCACGGGCGCTGCTACTGGCTCAGTGCTTGGACCGTCGATGGCCAGCTGTTCACGCTCAACCTGACGCTGCTCGGACGTGCGCCGCTCGCCAGTGACAAACTGCTCGGGACTGACCTTGATCAGCAGCAATTTGCACGGCAAGGCACCGTTCCAGAAAGCGTATTGTTTGTGGCTGCGAATGCCCATGCGCTTGCCCAGATCCGGCGCGCCGGTGAAGATCGCCGCCTCCCAGTTCAGGCAGGCTTGGCGCAGGCGTTCGCCGAGATTCTGGTAGAGGTAGAGCAAGCTGGCTTCATCGCCGAGGCGCTCACCGTAAGGCGGGTTACAGATCACCAGACCGGTCTGATTTTGATCGGGGCGCGGCTCAAAAGTGGCCAGTTCGCCCTGATAGATCTTGATCCAGTTCGACAGCCCGGCGCGCTCAACGTTATTGCGCCCCGGCTGGATCAACCGTGGATCGGCCTCATACCCGCGAATCCACAGTGGCGGCTTGGCCAAGCCAATTTCCGCCCGCTGCACGGCCTCCTCATGCAGACGCTGCCAGAGCGCCGGCACGTGGCCGAGCCAGGCCGAGAAACCCCACAGCTCACGTTTAAGGTTGGGCGCGATGTCGGCGGCGATCATCGCCGCCTCGACCAGAAAGGTACCCACACCGCACATCGGGTCGGTCAGCGCGCCACCGGCGGCGGCAATGCGCGGCCAGCCGGCACGGATCAAAATCGCCGCAGCGAGGTTTTCTTTCAACGGCGCCGCGCCCTGCTGCAGGCGATAACCGCGCTGGTGCAGGCTGTGGCCAGACAGATCCAGCGACAACACCGCCTCGCCACGGTCCAGGCGTAGGTGCACGCGCATGTCCGGGTTGAGCTTGTCGATCGACGGCCGGTCACCGGCGGCGTTGCGCAACTTATCGACAATCGCATCCTTGACCTTCAGTGCGCCGAAGTGGGTGTTATCGATACCCGAACCCTGGCCGCTGAACTCCACCGCCAAGCTGCCGGTGGGCAGCAGATGTTCGTGCCAGTCGATGGCCAGAATACCGTCATACAGATCGTCGGCGTCTTTCATGGCAAAGCGCGACAGCACCAGCAACACCCGGTTAGCCAGGCGTGACCAGAGGCACAGCCGATACGCCGTGGTCATATCGGCAAAGCCACGGATCGCCGAGGTGTGCTCGCGTACCTCTTCCAGCCCTAAAGCCGCAGCCTCTTCGGCCAGCAGCGCTTCCAGGCCTTTGGGGCAGGTGAGAAAGAGTTCAAAACGATCCGACATGGGGGTATCCAGTGCCTAAGGCAGTTAGTCGCGCACACCAACTGTACGCACAACAAAAGTAAGTGACAAAAGCCCGCAGAGCGACCCTTCGTCGGAATAAACAGCCCCCCAGCCACCGCTGGTTCTCCGCTGGCGACAATCCCGACGCATCTTCTGTGCGCCGCTGAACACAGGGGCTAAGGCAAATTTTTAGGCCACTGGCACTCCAGCCTTATGGCCCGACTCACAAAATCGTTACCTTCTTATGACAAAAAGGTCATTCACAGGGCTAACAGCATTGGTTAGAAATTAACCCAGCCCGGCACCGTCTTGGTGTCGGCAGCAACCCGCCGCGATGGCAATGGGCTGCGACGGCAGAGCTTTCTGCCCGACCCCAGCTAGGGGCCAAAGGAATATCACAGTCAACATTTGAGGGCTTCACCCGATGAGAAGACTTAAGCGTGATCCAATGGAAAAAGCTTTTTTACGCGGTTATCAATATGGCGTTCATGGTAAATCGTACGAACTCTGTCCATTCACTGCAGCAAGTGTCCGCCAAGCCTGGATTAACGGCTGGCGAGAGGGCCGCGGTGACAACTGGGCCGGCATGACCGGTACCGCTGGCATCCACCGCCTCAACGAACTCCACGCTGTCGGCTAAGCAGCTCTGCCGACTTCATCAATTACGCCCCAACGGGCAATTGCTTCAGAGGGCCCTTAACCGGGCCCTTTTTAGTTCTGCTGCAGCGCCATCAACCCTTACGTGGCAAGGCCGCAATGGCATCCACCGATTCGCGAATCAGCGCCGGACCTTGGTAGATAAAGCCTGAGTAGATCTGCACCAAGCTGGCACCGGCGGCGATTTTCTCGGCCGCATGCTGGCCTGCGGTAATCCCGCCCACCGCAATAATAGGTAAACGCCCCGCCAACTCTGCCGCCAACACCTTAACGATGTGGGTGCTTTGCTCGCGCACCGGCGCACCGGAAAGCCCGCCAGCTTCATCGGCAAACGGCAGCCCGGCAACCCCGTTACGTGACAGCGTGGTGTTGGTGGCGATGACCGCATCCATACCGGCTTCGACTAATGCGCGAGCGACCTCGATGGTTTCCTCATCGGTCATGTCCGGGGCAATCTTGATCGCCAGCGGCACACGCTTGCCGTGTTTGGCCGCGAGGTCTTCTTGACGTTGGCGCAAGGCTTCGAGCAATTGCTTGAGTGAATCGCCAAACTGCAAGCTGCGCAGCCCCGGGGTATTGGGCGAGCTGACGTTCACCGTGACGTAGCTGGCGTTGGCGTAGACCTTATCCAGGCAAAGCAAGTAATCATCGACAGCCCGTTCAACCGGGGTGTCAAAGTTCTTGCCAATATTAATCCCCAGCACGCCCTTGAACTTGGCCGCCTGCACCCGTGCCAGCAAATGATCGACACCGTGGTTGTTGAAGCCCATGCGATTGATGATGGCCTCGGCCGCCGGCAAACGAAACAGGCGTGGCTTGGGATTACCCGGCTGCGGGCGCGGCGTGACTGTGCCAATTTCCACAAAGCCAAAACCCAACTGGGCAAAACCATCGATAGCATCGCCATTTTTGTCCAGCCCGGCAGCCAAACCCACCGGATTGGGAAAATCCAGGCCCATGACCCGCACCGGCAAACTCGCCGGGGCTTTGGTTAGCAGGGCATTCAGCCCCAAGCGTCCCGCCGCACCGATCAGGTCGATGGACAGCTCGTGGGAGGTTTCCGGGGCGAGATTAAACAGCAGCTTGCGGGCCAGGGTATACATGGGCAGGCTTGGCTCAATAGTTAGACTGGAAATTAGCCGGCCAGTATAACCGCGCGCGCGCCTCGCAAGCGAGGCAGCTATATGGCTATTCACTGATCTTGCGCAAACTCAGCAACTCGCCGGCCGCATTAAACTCTAAAGCAAAGGAACCATAGACGCCGGCATGGGTCAGAAAAGGCCGTAAATGATGGGCCGGCAAATTCACCCGTTGACCATCACGACTGGACACCAATACCCGGTTCGCACGACCTTGATAGACCGCGAGCAAAGATTGTGCAGATAGTGCAATATCCAACAACAGAACTGGCATGGAAGCACCTGAGACTATGAAGTATGCAATGTTGCCACAAGCAGCAGCACCAAGCAGAGCGATGCGCGTTTTGGCAAAGCGCTAGCTGCGCCGCCAGCGTTAATCGTAATCAAGGAGACCATGGCGGGTTATGAGTTTTTCTGAGCACTCTGCATCGTTATCTTCGCGACTGGGCGCCCTCGTTCAGCGCTTAGGCCTTGCCGGACGCAGCTCACGGCAGATTTTTGAGCGCGCCAGCAGCCTGCAGTTACCCTTTCAGCCGCTGCCGAGCCCTGCGCAAAGCATCTGGTGGGAATCCGGCCCACCCTTGCAGCGACTGTTGGATTTACCCCGCGACGCCCTTTCAGGTCCGGTACAAGAAGACAAAGCCCAAGCCCATGCAGTACTTATCC
>JAURXE010000715.1 GCA_030654635.1 Pseudomonas sp. | reverse complement strand
CGGCCAGCAGTTGCTCGGCGGGAGACGCTACCTGCCAGTCTTCCAGCCGTTGCAAACACTGCTGTAAATCAAAGGCCTGGCCCTGCAACAGCGCCAGCCACAGGCTCTGCAGCTGGAACTCCTTGGTCGGTGCATCCCAGGCGGTGCGCGGCGCGACCAGGCTGCCACGCAAGATTTCCAGCCACTGGCTTTTACTGGCGTCGCTACTGAGTTGCTGCAGCACCAGATTGCGCCGCCCCGGCAACAGGCAAATCGGCTGACCAGTACCGCCGCTATGGCTAAGCCACTCGAGGCGCTGCAAAGGCTCGAGGATCTCGCTCAAGGCGGCTGCATCAAAGGCGCGGGTGGCCGAAACGCGGGCGCCCATGTCGCGCAGCTGGCGAACCAGGGCGGTTTTGCTCTGCCCCGGAAAAGACAGCGCCAAGACATACAGCAGCGCTTTGTAGTTCTCCGGCAACACCGCCAAGGCAGAAGGAGTTATGGCAGCAGGCATACAGAGGTTCCAACAACAGAGACAGCGAAAATTAAAGCGCTAATGCACTTAGCTTGGTTCGACGAGCAAGCCGTTAAAGGCTTTAGCCAATACCTGTGCGCCAGTGGCGCACAGGCTACGGAGCGATGGCTAGCCGCGAGTCTTGTGGGTCTGTTCGGCCAAGGCCACCGCGCGAAACATCGCCCGGCGCTTGTTCAGCGTCTCTTCCCACTCCAACGCCGGCACCGAGTCGGCGACTATGCCGCCACCGGCTTGCACGTGCAGCTCGCCGTTCTTGATCACCGCGGTGCGAATCGCAATTGCGGTGTCCATATTGCCGTTCCAGGCCAGGTAACCCACGGCGCCGCCATAGATGCCGCGCTTGACCGGCTCCAGTTCGTCGATGATTTGCATGGCGCGAATCTTCGGCGCGCCCGACAAGGTGCCAGCCGGCAAAATCGCCCGCAGCGCATCCATGGCGTTCAGGCCTTTTTTCAGCTGGCCGTTGACGTTGGAGACGATGTGCATGACGTTGGAGTAGCGCTCGATCACCATCTTCTCGGTGACTTTCACCGTGCCGGTCTCCGACACGCGGCCGGCGTCGTTACGGCCCAGATCGATCAGCATCAGGTGTTCGGCGATCTCCTTGGCATCCGAGAGCAAGTCTTGCTCCA
>JAURXE010000710.1 GCA_030654635.1 Pseudomonas sp. | reverse complement strand
CTGAGCAAGCCAACTGCCTTTATCTACGGCACCAGCTTTAGCCAGCTGCAACAGACCATCCGTTATGGCCGCCAAGGGGTAATGCCGGCCCAGCAAGACTTCCTCGGCAACGACAAAGTTCACCTGCTGGCGGCTTATGTGTACAGCCTAGGGCAGTCTGCAGTCGAAAAACCAAGCGCCGAGTAAAACTGCCCAAAGTAACAATCGCTAGTACCGGAAATACCCTTTACGGCGAAACACTAGTAGAGACAAGATTCAAGCAAGACTTACTGGCACAAGGATGTGCCTTGTAAGGATTTGTTTCCCGCCAAGCCGCGACAGAGTGTCGCACTGCTATTCTTGCGTCTTAGCAAGCACACTGAGTTCAGCTAAGCTCATCGCAGTCGCCATTCATCGGGACTGTGTGGCAATTGCCCTTCCTTTAACGGGATACCGGCAATGCTCGAAGCCTCGCCGAGAACTATCAATCGATGCCTGAAATCGCTTACAGCAAGCCTGTAAAGCCCGATTTTGCTGGCCTTGCTCATTGCAATGGGCACTTGCTTTGCCCATACTTGCCGCCGATTTTTAGTCCCCCAGAAAACTCCATTAACCGTGGAAAAAAACGCATGAGCTCAGCAATAAGTCCGACTGCTTATAACTATAAGGTGGTCCGCCAATTCGCCATTATGACGGTGATTTGGGGGATTGTAGGGATGGGTCTAGGCGTTTTAATCGCCTCACAACTTGTCTGGCCAGAACTCAACCTCGGCCTGCCGTGGACCAGCTTCGGCCGTCTACGTCCACTGCACACCAACGCTGTAATTTTTGCTTTTGGTGGTTGCGCACTGATGGCGACGTCTTTCTATGTGGTGCAACGCACCTCACAAGTCAGACTGATCTCCGACACCCTCGCCGCCTTTGTGTTCTGGGGCTGGCAAGCGGTAATTGTGCTGGCGGCCATCACCCTGCCACTGGGCCTGACCTCTTCTAAAGAGTATGCCGAGCTGGAATGGCCGATCGATATCCTGATCACCATTGTCTGGGTCAGCTATGCCATCGTGTTCTTCGGCACCATCGTCAAGCGCAAGGTTGCACACATCTATGTCGGCAACTGGTTCTTCGGTGGTTTTATCCTCACCGTGGCACTGCTGCACATAGTCAACAACCTCGAGTTGCCGGTTAGCGCCTTCAAGTCCTACTCAATCTACGCTGGCGCGACCGATGCGATGATCCAGTGGTGGTACGGCCACAACGCCGTTGGCTTCTTCCTGACTGCCGGTTTTCTGGGGATGATGTATTACTTCGTACCCAAGCAAGCGAATCGTCCGATCTACTCTTACCGCCTGTCGATCGTGCACTTCTGGGCACTGATCACCGTGTACATCTGGGCCGGCCCGCACCACTTGCACTACACCGCATTGCCGGATTGGGCGCAGTCGCTTGGTATGGCAATGTCCTTGATTCTGCTGGCGCCAAGCTGGGGCGGCATGATCAACGGCATGATGACCCTCTCGGGCGCTTGGCATAAGCTGCGCAGCGACCCGATTTTGCGCTTCTTGGTCGTTTCTTTGGCGTTCTACGGCATGTCGACCTTTGAAGGTCCGATGATGGCAATCAAAACCGTCAACGCCCTGTCGCACTACACCGACTGGACCATCGGCCACGTACACGCCGGCGCTTTGGGCTGGGTGGCGATGATCTCGATCGGCTCGTTGTATCA
>JAURXE010000709.1 GCA_030654635.1 Pseudomonas sp. | reverse complement strand
TAGCGAGGTTCGCGAACGTCTACGCCAGGCACAAAGCAGCGATGCTTTGTTCCAAGTGGTGGTGGACGTGCAGAACGGTCGTTAAGCATGCACCTGATCATCGTGAGCGGTCGCTCCGGCTCCGGCAAAAGCACCGCCCTTGATGTTCTCGAAGACAACGGCTTTTACTGCATCGACAACCTGCCGGCCGGGCTGCTACCGGAACTGGCCGAACGCACTTTATTGCAAACCGAGATGCTGCAACCGCATGTGGCGGTGTCTATCGATGCGCGTAACTTGCCTAGTCAACTGCAGCGTTTCCCGGACTTGCTTGCTGAGGTTCGCGCCCGGCATATCCAATGCGACGTGTTGTACCTGGACGCCGACGAGGAAACCCTGCTTAAGCGCTTCTCCGAAACCCGCAGGCGTCACCCGCTGACCCATGAAACCCGCTCGTTGGCCGAAGCCATTCGCGACGAAAGCCTGTTGCTAGGGCCGATCCGCGACCTGGCCGACCTGCAAATCGACACGACCCATCTCAACCTGTACCAGTTGCGCGACTCGCTGAAATTGCGCCTGCTGAACAAGCCTGAACCGGGCACAGCTTTTTTGATCGAATCCTTTGGCTTCAAGCGTGGCATGCCGGTGGACGCCGATCTGGTGTTTGACGTGCGCTGCCTGCCCAATCCGTACTGGAAACCTGACCTGCGCGAGCACTCCGGCCTCGATCAACCGGTGATCGATTACCTGGCAGCCCAGCCCGACGTAGACGAGATGTACCACGACATTCATAGCTATCTGCACAAATGGCTGCCGCGCTTTGCCGCCAGCAACAGGGCCTATGTGACCATTGCGATCGGCTGCACCGGCGGTCATCACCGCTCGGTCTATCTGGCTGAACGCTTGGGGAAAACCCTCAAGCCGCAGCTAAAGAACCTGCAAGTTCGCCACCGCGATCTGCAAACCTGACCACTACACACACAGGATTCAACGCGTCATGCCTGCCTGCGAAATAACCATCATCAACAAACTCGGCTTGCATGCCCGCGCAGCCGCCAAGTTCGTCGGCGTGGCCAGCCGCTTTCCTTGCCAGGTACGCCTGGGGCGCAACGCAGAAAGCTTGATCGATGGCAAAAGCATCATGGCAGTGATGATGCTAGCCGCAGGTAAAGGCACCTCGATTCACCTGTACACCGAAGGCGAACAAGACGAAGAGGCCATGACTGCCGTTATGGCGCTAATTAACAACTACTTCGACGAAGGCGAGTAAGGCGCGCCAGCACCTTACTCAGTCATAGCCCTAGCTGCCCGCAACCGTCATTCGCTCGATCAACACCGAACCGGTGCGGATATTACTGCGCAGTTCCAGATCATTACCGACCGCGACTATCTGCTTGAACATGTCACGCAGATTGCCGGCGATGGTGACTTCTTGCACCGGAAACTGGATTTCGCCGTTCTCCACCCAGTAACCACCGGCGCCGCGTGAATAATCGCCGGTGAGCAGATTCAAACCCTGCCCCATCAACTCGGTCACCAGCAAGCCACGGCCCATGCGCTTGAGCAGTGCGGCCTGATTGTCATCGCCATGACTGACGAACAGGTTATGCACGCCGCCGGAGTTGGCCGTGCTCGGCATGCCCAGCTTGCGGCCCGAGTAAGTGCCGAGGATGTACGACTGCAATTCGCCACGCTCGACAAAAAACTTGCCGTAAGTGGCCAGACCGTCGCCATCAAAACTGCCGCTGCCCAAGGCCCGGGCAATGTGCGGGCGCTCCTCCAGGCTCAGCCAGTCGGGGAACAACTGCTGCCCCAAGCTGCCCTCTAGAAAGGATGACTTGCGGTACAGGTTGCCGCCCGACACCGCTGCCAAAAAATGCCCGAACAAACCGGTCGCCACCTCGGCGGCAAACAGCACCGGCACCTCACAGGTTGGCACCGGTCGCGCGCCGAGACGGCTGACCGCACGCTCGGCCGCCCGCTGGCCAATCAGCGCAGACGCACCCAGCAGCTCACCCTGACGATTAACGTCGTACCAGTAGTCGCGTTGCATCAGCCCCTCGGCCTCGGCAATCATCACGCAACTCAAACTGTGCCGGGTGCTGGCATAGCCACCGATAAAGCCATGGCTGTTGCCATACACGCGACAACCCTGATGGGTACTGAGGGTGGTGCCGTCGGCATTTTTAATCCGTGGGTCATGGGCAAAAGCCGCGGCCTCACAGCTCAGCGCCTGCTCGATCGCCTGCTCCGGAGTAATAGCCCAGGGATGATAGAGATCCAGGTCTGGCAGCTCGCGAGCCATCAGCCCGGCATCGGCCAAGCCGGCGCAGTCATCTTCCGAGGCGTGCTTGGCAATTGCCAGCGCGGCCGCCACGGTCTCGTGAATCGCCGCCTCGCCACTGGCCGAGGTGCTCGCCGAGCCCTTGCGCTGCCCCACGTACAGGGTGATGCCAAAGCCTTGGTCGCGATTGAACTCAACCGTCTCAACCTCGCCTTGGCGCACCGAGGTCGACAGCCCCTGCTCCAGCGAAACCGCCACCTCACAGGCGCTGGCGCCTTGCCGCGCGGCCTCTTGGATGATCCGCTCAACCTGCGCCTGCAGCTCGGGCAAGGCCTGTGGACCAACGGTTGCAGATGCGCTCATATGACTCTCCAGTAATTCTTCATCACATTCAGCCGAGACCGCCGGCCTTTGTCTGGTTATCATGGCAGCGTTTCCAATTGGATCAGCCCCATGTCTCAAAATCTCGACGACTTCTCCGAGGAGAAGAGTAAATCCCAGGTCAAACGCGACCTGCACGCACTGGTGGACCTCGGCGAACGCCTGACCACCTTCAAGCCCGACCTGATCGCGCGCCTACCACTGACCGACGCCCTGCGCCGGGCGCTGGCCG
>JAURXE010000706.1 GCA_030654635.1 Pseudomonas sp. | reverse complement strand
CGCTCCAGTGTGGCGGGCTTGGTCAGCTGTTTTTCACTGTTGAGCAATAGCCCTGCCAGTAACTTTTCTTCTGCATCACTGACCAGAGCGTTAGCCAACGTGGCGCGATAGGTTTTTTGGCATTCATGGCGCGGCGAAGTTACGAGGTGATTCCATGGGCCATCATCGGTAATCAATACCAGCCCCGTGGTGTCGATATCGAGGCGACCAGCAATGTGCAGTATTTTCTTGTTTGGCTCATCGAGTAGATCAAGCACCGTGCGGTGATCGTTATCGATGGTGGCGCATATGTAACCGAGCGGTTTGTGCAGCATAAAATAGCGCGGGCCGACTGGGCTGAGTGCTTCACCGTCCAGCTGCACTGTGTCGGTCGGGCTTATATGTAAACTGGCGTCTTTAACCTGCTCGCCATTGACCATCACGCGCTTACTTCTTAAAGCTATCTTCACCAAGGCGCGCGATAGGTCGGTCGTGTCGGCAATATATTTATCGAGGCGCATGGATTAACAGTTCTCGGGGTTGTCTGTGTGCCCAGCTGGCGGCATCAAATCGCTTGAGTAAGCGCTGCATGCAGTCGTCTACGCCAGTCAATGTCAGCGCGATCCGGTTACGAGGGGCTGCCATTGCAGTGGCCGCATTGTACTAAATCGCAGGCATGAAAAAGGGCCCCACAGGGCCCTTTTTCAACCACTAGCGCTATTAGGCGCCGGCAGTTTCCGCAGCTTCTGCAGCAGCAACGTCTTTGATCGACAGCTTGATGCGACCACGGTTGTCGACGTCGAGGACCAGAACCTTAACTTCCTGGCCTTCTTTCAATACGTCGGTAACCTTCTCAATGCGCTGATCGCTGAGCATCGAGATGTGCACCAGACCGTCTTTACCCGGCAGGATGTTGACGAAGGCGCCGAAGTCGACGATCCGCTCAACCTTACCGATGTAGATCTTGCCGATTTCGGCTTCCGCGGTAATGCTCAGTACGCGCTGACGCGCGGCCTCAGCAGCTTCCTTGGTTTCGCCGAAGATCTTGATGGTGCCGTCGTCTTCGATATCGATCGAAGCTTTGGTCTCTTCGCAGATGGCGCGAATGGTCGCGCCGCCTTTGCCGATCACATCGCGGATCTTGTCGGTGTCGATCTTCATCGCGATCATGGTTGGGGCGTTAGCCGACAACTCGGTGCGCGAAGTAGCCAGGATCTGATTCATCTGACCGAGGATATTCAGGCGCGCTTCCAGGGCTTGGCCCAGAGCGATTTCCATGATTTCTTCGGTGATGCCGTTGATCTTGATGTCCATCTGCAGCGCGGTAACACCTTTGGCGGTACCGGCTACCTTGAAGTCCATGTCGCCGAGGTGATCTTCGTCGCCGAGGATGTCGGTGAGGATGGCGAACTTCTCGCCTTCTTTAACCAGACCCATGGCAATACCAGCCACTGGTGCCTTCAGCGGAACGCCAGCGTCCATCAGGGCCAGGGATGCACCGCACACCGAAGCCATGGAGCTGGAACCGTTCGACTCGGTAATTTCCGAGACCACACGAATGGTGTACGGGAACACGTCGGCAGCTGGCAGCATGGCCGCGATGCTGCGACGAGCCAGGCGGCCGTGACCGATTTCGCGGCGACCAACGCCACCCATGCGACCACATTCGCCTACCGAGTACGGCGGGAAGTTGTAGTGCAGCATGAACGGGTCTTTGCGCTCGCCTTCCAGGGTGTCGAGCAACTGTGCGTCACGGGCGGTACCCAGGGTGGCAACCACCAGCGCCTGAGTTTCGCCACGGGTGAACAGAGCCGAGCCGTGGGTCTTGGCCAGCACGCCGACTTCGATGGCCAACGGACGTACGGTGCGGGTGTCGCGACCGTCGATACGTGGCTTGCCGTTAACGATGTTCTCGCGCACGGTGCGGTATTCGATTTCGCCGAATACGTCTTTAACTTCGCCAGCCGAGGCTTGGCCTTCGGCGCCGGAGAACTTGGCCACTACCTGGTTACGCAGCTCGCCGAGACGGGCATAGCGCTCGTGCTTAACGATAATGGCGTAAGCCTGGGAGATCGCCTCGCCGAACTCGGCGCGGATTGCGTCGATCAGTACGTCGTTCTTGGCTGGAGCAGTCCAGTCCCAAGTCGGCTTGCCAGCTTCGGCGGCCAATTCGGTAACGGCTTTGATTACTACCTGGAATTCGTCGTGGGCGAACAATACTGCGCCCAACATCTGGTCTTCGGTCAGCTCTTTAGCTTCCGATTCAACCATCAACACGGCGTCTTTGGTGCCGGCTACGACCATGTCCAGGCTCGAAGCCTTGAGTTGCTCGTAAGTTGGGTTAAGCAGGTAGCCGGTGCTTTCGTGGAAAGCCACACGAGCGGCGCCGAACGGAGCCTCGAACGGGATACCGGAAATCGCCAGGGCAGCCGAGGTGCCGATCATGGCGGCTACGTCTGGATCGGTCTTTTTGCTGGTCGACATCACGGTGCAGATAACCTGCACTTCGTTCATGAAGCCTTCCGGGAACAGTGGGCGGATCGGACGGTCGATGAGGCGCGAGGTCAGCGTCTCCTTCTCGGAAGGACGGGCTTCACGCTTGAAGAAGCCACCGGGGATCTTGCCGGCTGCGTAGGTTTTTTCTTGGTAGTGCACGGAGAGCGGGAAGAAGCCCTTGCTCGGATCGGCGTGCTTGGCGCCAACCACTGTTACCAACACGGCAACGTCGTCATCGACAGTGACCAGCACGGCGCCGGAGGCTTGACGGGCAACGCGGCCAGTCTCGAGGGTGATGGTCGACTGACCATATTGAAATTTCTTAATGACCGGGTTCACGGTGTGGTTACCTTCTCTTTTTTGCCTTGGGGAAATCTGTTTGTTGCAAAACGCTGTGCTGCAAAATTTGTGGGCAACTGCGGGAATCGGACCCGAGCGCTACCCAGATAAAACTTGAGGCTGGTGGCCGGCCGCAGATTACCGGCTTGCCCCTAGGGACTTGCGCGACAACCAGTGACAGACCACCAACCTCAACAACGTCGTATTAGCGACGCAGACCCAAGCGAGCAATCAGGCTGGTGTAACGGGTAACGTCTTTGCCCTTAAGGTAATCCAGCAACTTA
>JAURXE010000702.1 GCA_030654635.1 Pseudomonas sp. | reverse complement strand
GCACTGATCATCAGTAAGCGGGTGTCGGCATCCTGGGGATTGCGCTGCGCGTCGGCGAGCACTTCAAAGGCCAGGCTTTGCAGGCCATCACCGGCGAGAATCGCGCAGGCTTCATCAAAGGCGATATGGGTGGTGGGCAGGCCGCGGCGTAAATCGTCGTCGTCCATGGCCGGCAAATCGTCATGCACCAGCGAGTAGGCGTGGATCAACTCCACCGAGCAGGCGGCGCCATCGGCTTGTTCGGCGCGACCACCCAGGGCCTCGCAGGCGGCATACACCAGCAGCGGGCGAATGCGCTTGCCGCCATTGACCACGCTGTAACGCATGGCCTGATAGAGCCGCTCAAGCTCGGCGTGCGGTGCGACCAGCAGCGCCGTCAGCGCGGCATCGGCACGGGCTTGGCACTGCGCCTGGTAGGCGGCAATCATACTGATGGCTCTGGGTCGAAGGGGACTTGCTCCAGTTCGCCGTCGCGCTCCAGCAGCAGTTGCACCTTTTGCTCGGCCTGAGCCAAGGCGGCTTGGCACTCGCGGGTCAGGCGAATGCCTTGTTCGAAGGAGCTTAGGGACTCTTCCAGCGATAACTCGCCGTTCTCCAAACGCTCGACCAGAACTTGCAGGTCGGCTAAGGAATGTTCGAAATCGGCAGTGGCTTTTTTGCGGGCCATGGTGGCTCTCTCGGCTGGCTGGAACGGGCGCGACACTAGCAGAGCGGCGCTGCGCGGGCAAATCGGCTGGTCGCCAACACGCCCAGCGGCTTGCCTGTATGGAGTGCTGCGAGTGTTTTCGCAGGCATAAAAAAACCGGCTTGTGGCCGGTTTTTAGGGGGTGGGTTTGGCTTATTTTTGGTAAGCCGCAACCGCCTTTAAAATCTCGCTGCGGGCTGCATCGGCATTGCCCCAGCCTTCAACTTTGACCCATTTGCCTTTCTCGAGATCTTTGTAGTTCTCGAAGAAGTGCTTGATTTGCTCCAGCAGCAGGGCTGGCAGGTCGGTGTATTCCTTGATGTCCACGTACAGCTGGCTCAGCTTGTCGTGGGGAACGGCGATCAGCTTGGCGTCGCCACCGGCTTCGTCGGTCATGTGCAGCACGCCGATTGGGCGGGCGCGCACTACCGAGCCTGGGGCTACTGGGTAAGGCGTTACCACCAGCACGTCGAGGGCGTCGCCGTCGTCGGCCAGGGTGTTGGGGATGTAGCCATAGTTGGCCGGGTAGAACATGGGGGTGGCCATGAAGCGGTCGACGAACAGGCAGTCGGTGTCTTTGTCGATTTCATACTTGATCGGCGCGTGGTTGGCCGGGATTTCGACAACAACGTAGATGTCGTTTGGCAGGTCTTTACCTGCTGGAACCTTGCTGTAGCTCATAGATGACTCCCAGGGATGGGCCAAAAAAGTGGCCGGATTATAGGCATATTCCTGCGCCGTTGCTACGCCGGCGGCCTACGCCTTTGGTCTGGTGTGGCGTAAATGCTGGTCTGTCAGGCGGTGTGAAAACTACTGCGCTCGGTTATGCAGCGTTAAAAATAGGCTCAAAATGCTCATTTACAGCTCGTAAACTGCGCTTTTTCGCCTGTTTTTGCCTTGCCTAACCTTCGCTCGCTACGTTTTCACACGGCCTGCTGTGGCGAGTTGTTGTTGGCGAGCTAGCGGGTCTTGGCGGTAAAACAAGCGCAGCTGTGCATATACCTGGGGGTAGGCGGCGCTGAGTAAATCGGGGGCGCTGAAGAAGTATTCACTGCATACGGCAAAGAACTCGGCCGGGTTTTCGCCGGCGTAGGCGTCAATCGGCGGTTCTGCGTGGGGATGCCGATCGAGCTGGGCGTTCAGGTGCTCGAAGGCCGCTTGCATCGCCTGCGCCCAGTCGGACTGGCGCATGTTGGCGTGCAGCGGTGGTAGGCCATTGGCCGAGCCGTTGAGCATGTCGAGTTTGTGCGCCAACTCATGGATCACCAGGTTGTAGCCGTCCCATTGGCCGCTGTGCAGCACGCCAGGCCAGGCCAGAATCACCGGACCCTGCAGCCAGGCTTCACCGCTGTGTTCACCGGCCCATTCATGCACCACGCCGCTGGCATCGCGATGCTGCTGGGGGCTGCGAAAGTCGTCGGGGTACAGGACTATTTCGTGAAACCCCTGATACCAGTCCAGATCGCTCAGCTGCAGCACCGGCAGCTCGGCCAGCACCGCCAGGTGCAGGCGGTCGGCATCGCCCAGGGTGACGCCGGGCAGGGCTGTGAGGTGCTTGGCGTGCAGAAACAATACGGCGCGGTCACGCAGACGTTGCTCATCGCTGGCGCTGAGGCCGTCAAGAATCGGTAATTGTTGGCGGACTTTGGCCCAGGTGGCGGCAGCAATCGGATTGTTGGCCAGGATGCGGCGCTGGCGCCAGGCCTTGAATGACCACATGAACACGGCTTCTCAGGGGGCAGGCGCGGTTAAAACGGCGATGTGCTGGCCGGCGCGAATGCCGGCCAATGGTGGGGCGAGTTATTCGTCGTTGAGTTCGAGGGTGTAGTTCTTGAACTGGCTGTCTTCGCGAAAACCAATCGACTCGTAAACCTTCTGCGCCACGTCGTTATGGATGCTGGTGGAGACGCGCAGGCGAATGGCGTTGGTTTCGCGGGCCATTTTTTTCGCTTGCTGCATCAGGCCATCGGCGACCAGTTGGCGGCGGGCGTCTTCACAGACATAGATGTCGTTGAGGATCCACACGCGCTTGAGGGTCAGCGACGAGAAGCTCGGGTAGAGCTGGCAAAAGCCCAATGGGGTGTCGTCTTTATCGGCCAGCGCCAGGTAGATCACCGATTCTTTACGGGCCAGGCGCTTTTCCAGAAAGCTACGCGAGGTCTCTGGGTAGGGCATGGCGTTGTAGAACTCACGGTATTTAACAAATAACGGAGTCAGTAGATCCAGATGCTCCAGGGTGGCTTGGACTATGCGCATGGTGGACCTCGAATTCAGTTGGGAATTGTAATTATTTGCAGGCGCTGTGCCATGTATTGAGCTTGATGCTGCCTAATCTGGATAGAAAGTGCAATCCAAACAAGCGTTTAACCTTGCGGGTGGTATTGGTGGCCTTCTGTTGTGTTTTTTGCCCGTAAAACTTTGCTCTTGCTAGGTCCGGCGGGCAGGCCTACTGGCTTAGTGCTCTTGTGCGGCCGGCAGCAAAAAATTGCCGGTTGGTGCAAGCGCCTCCTCACCTTCGAGTGTTTGCAGCTGCGCCTCATCCTTGAGGTCGACGCCCGACAACTGCCGCCGACAAGCCTCACGCATCAAACACAGCAGGCGGTGGGTGGCGAGTGCGTAGCTGAGGCCCTCCAGGCGCACGTTGGAGATGCAGTTGCGATAGGCATCGGTGAGGCCAACCTTAGGCTGGTAAGTGAAATACAGCCCGAGGCGGTCCGGTGAGCTGAGCCCTGGGCGTTCGCCAATCAGGATCACCGTCATGCGCGCGCCGAGCAGTTCACCGACTTCATCGGCCACCGCCACCCGGCCTTGCTCGACCAACACTACCGGCGCCAGCGACCAGCCCTCATTCAGCGACTGTTCTTCCAGTCGGGCCAGTAACGGCAAGCTGTGGCGGTGCACGGCCAGGGCCGAGAGACCGTCGGCTATG
>JAURXE010000695.1 GCA_030654635.1 Pseudomonas sp. | reverse complement strand
GGGCCATGCCATGGACGAGCACTTTGCCGTCCTTGAGTTTTTCCATCGGGCCATAGGCCGGAACTTCGCCATCAGGCTCGGTGCCGAGTTTGCGTACGCTGCCAACGTGCCAGAGCTGCGGGACTATCTTGCCGCCTTCGGCGTGCACGGCATCGACGACTTTCTTCCAGCCGGCCAGAGCATCGTCACCGTAGAAGCGTGGCACGTTGGGGTAGCCGTTGGAGGCTTGGTGACCGACCGTGGTGCCCTCGGTGATGATCAGGACTACGCCTGCGCCGGCGCGGCGGCGGTAGTACTCGATCACTTTGCTATTGGGTACGCCGCCTGGGGAGAAGGAGCGGGTCATCGGCGCCATTACTACACGGGTCGGCAGGGTCAGGTTGCCCAGATGAAAGGGCTTGAACAGGGCTGCGGTTGGGGCGGTCATACATGCTCCTCTTGCCGGCCAGGCGACCGGTCGTCTCGTTAAAAGGGTAAATGGCAGTAGTCGGTAAAAGCTCAGGCCTTGAGCAGCTGCTCGAGGCGTTGCACGAAATCTTCCACGGGTTGGGTCTGGCTGCCGACTTTTAAGCGTGTCAGCACGCCTTGCCAGGCATTGGCGATAAAGCTGGCCAGATTGGCGCAATCCTCATCGGCGGGCAGTTCACCGGCTGCTTGGGCCTGCTCCAGGCAGCGCTGCAGGATCAGCGCCGACTCTTGCAAAATCGCCTCGACCTGCTCGCCAATGGCCGGCAGCAACTCGCTCATCTCGAAACTCAGGCTGCCGATGAAGCAGTGATATTCCAGGCGTTGTTGCTGGCGAAAGTGCAGCAACAATTCGCCGTAGTAGGCCAGGATCCGCGCCCGCGGGCTGAGGGTCGGGTTGCTCAGGGCTTCGCTGTAACGGGCCAGGCGCGGCTGATAAATAAAGCTCAGGGCCTGCAGGGCGAAGTCGTCCTTGCTGGCGAAGTAGTGGTAGAAGGAGCCCTTGGGGATGCCTGCCGCCTGCACTATCTCCTGCACGCCAGTACCGTGGTAACCGCGGCGGGTCATTAC
>JAURXE010000690.1 GCA_030654635.1 Pseudomonas sp. | reverse complement strand
CGATAGCACCGGATTGCGACTGGCTGAGCCTGTCGTTATTGCTGCTGATGCTGACATGCACAATGTCGCCAGTCAGGCTGGCGGTGACATAAAAGCCCTGGGTGACGTTGCGGTATTGGGTCTGGTTATAAACTTGCCCGTAGGGACCGATACTGGTGCTGGTGAGCGGCACGCTTTGACCGACTTGGATCAGCGCCGGATAACCCTCGGTGGTTTGCACTTGTTGCACGCCGCCACTGCGGCTGTCGGTGCTACGCCGGATGATGCGCACCTGATCGCGCCCCTTGATCTCGCCGCGACCAGCCTGCACCTCAACGTCGCCAGCGCTGGCCGAACCATTAACCGAGTAGCCGCGATCATCTTTTTGGCTTGAATCGTTGGTGTCGACGCTGATAAGCAGGCTCTTGGGTTGGGTGTCGAGTTGACTGATCAGGGTGCGCAGCTCAACGATCTTTGCCGGCGTGGCGTTGACTATCAGTTGATTGCCGTAGGCCGTTACCCGGCCGTCACTGCCTAGCACCGATTGTGCGACGGCCAGCACGTCGTCGGCAGTGCGATAACTTAGGGCTATCACCTCGGTGGCGGCTTGCGCGACAAAACTTGCGAGTAATAGCAGGCCGGTAAACAGGGGTCGTAACTTCATAGCAGAAAACTCCTTAGGTCGGCATCGCTAATACTGGTGTTCCAGGCTTGCTCGAACTGCGCCCGGCGCAGGCGCACATTGGCGGGGTCTTGATAGCAGGCGTAGCCAGCATATTGACCGGGTTCTGGGCGCAGTAGTAAGGCGCAGTCATCGACCAGTAGAAAATTCAGCGCTTCGCTGGGGTAGTCCGGGTGCAGTTTGCGTATCAGGCAATTGCTCGACAGCCGGCGCGCCAGGGTTAGCAGGCGATGGCCGTGCTTCACTGCCAGGTTCGTATCGCGCAGCAAAATGCGCAGTTGATTGCGCGGATTGGCCAGCAAGAACTCGGTGCAGGCTGCTTGCATGCTGCTGTGGTGATAAAGCCAGGGCTCAAGATCGACGCTGTACAGGCACAGGCTGCGTTGCGCTTGTTGTAGTAAGGCCAGTGCGTGGGCGCGCGCGCCTTGCTGGCTATTGAAGTGCTGCACTTGAGAGTCTTGCCCGAGGCTGAAGGGCGCAGGCTCAAGGGTTGTAGTGTCGGCAGTCGAACATTGCGAATTGTGCAGGCTAAAACGTCCCGGCGACTCAAACTCAATGGCGGGCAAATCCTCAGCATTATGCTGGGTGACTGCTTCTTCGCTTGAGTTGTGGTTGAGTGCTGGGCCGTCTTCGTCGTTCATTTCGACCTCAGTTGCTGTGGCGCACCATGTCTACGTGAGGGATGCCGGCGTCGAGAAATTCGCCGCTGACCACGCTAAAGCCAAAGCGCTCATAAAATGAACTGGCGTGTACTTGGGCGCTGAGCATTTGCTGCTTGAGGCCGCGTTTTTCCGCTTCCTCGATCACCGACCGCAACAACTTGTCGCCGACTTTTAGCCCGCGCCAGTCTTTTAGCACCGCCACTCGGCCGATGTGGCCGTCGGGTAGCAGGCGGGCGGTACCCATTGGATACTCGCCCTCAAAGGCCAGAAAATGTACTGCGCTGGCGTCATCGGCATCCCATTCCAGCTCGGCCGGCACGGCTTGTTCAGCAATAAACACGGCCTCACGTATGCGGCGCAGTGCGATCTGGTCTTTTTTCCAGTCCGCAAGACGGATGTGAATCTCATTCATCAGCAAACTCCAAGCTGCCTTGTATCACCAGCTGTAAGAGCAGATTACGCCCCTCGTCGTCGGCAAGCCATTGGCCGAGGTTACCTTCGTGCAGGGACTCGGCGGCGCAGATCAGTTTCAGCAGCTCGCGCAGATGGCCGGGTAGCAGGCGGCTCTGGCCGCTGGCGAACAGCAGCAGATCGTCGTCAACTTCAGACCAGGCAAGGCGTGAGCTGGCGTTGCGCACCAGTACGGCGCCATCTTTAAGGCTGGCGAGCAGGTCTTCCTCGGCCAGTTCAGGGCCGGCGATAAGCTCTGGATAACGCGGTTCGGTCATAAACTGGCCAAACCAGGTCAGCAGTAGCCGCTCATCGTTCATGTGTTCGTTGAGCAGGCTTTTCAGGCGGTCGAGCGAGTCGCGTTGAATCTGGTGTGGGTCGCTGCACGGGGCGATGTCCGCGTCGCTGTAGCGTTCTTCATTGGTGAGAAATTGGCTAAGAAAATCGGTGAAGTGAGTCAGTACTTCAGCCGCGCTGGGGGCGCGAAAGCCTACCGAGTAAGTCATGCAGTCATCCTCGGCGATACCGTAGTGAGCCAGTCGTGGGGGTAAATAGAGCATGTCGCCGGGTTCGAGAACCCATTCATCGGTTTGGGTAAATTCGGCCAGGATGCGCAGGTCGGCATGCTCCAGCATAGGGCTGTCGGCATCACACATTTGACCGATTTTCCAGCGTCGCTGGCCGTGGGCCTGCAGCAGGAACACATCGTAGTTGTCGTAATGCGGGCCGACGCCGCCGCCCGGTGCGGCAAAGCTGATCATCACATCGTCAATCCGCCAGCTGGGCAGGAAGCGGAAGTTTTCCAGCAGTTCGGCGACTTCAGGGATGAACTGATCGACGGCCTGCACCAGCAAGGTCCAGTCACGTTCGGGAAGTTTATTGAATTCGTCTTCAGCGAATGGACCGCGGCGCAATTCCCACGGCTGTTGGCCGTGTTCAATCACTAGGCGCGACTCGATTTCCTCTTCCAGGGCCAGACCGGCCAGCTCGTCGGGTGAAATCGGGCTTTCAAATTTCGGCAGTGCCTGGCGGATCAGTAAGGGTTTTTTCTGCCAGTAATCACGGAGGAATTCGCGTGCCGTGAGGCCGCCCAGAAGCTGCATGGGAGTGTCGGGATTCATCGCTAGGACCTTGAAAGAATAAAAAACGCCCGGCATGGCCGGGCGCGCAAAAAAATGGCGGCGTTTAGATGCGCTTGGCCTGGGCAATGGCGTTGCCGATGTAGCTGGCAGGCGTGAGCTTCTTCAGCTCTTCCTTGGCGGCTACGGGCATGTCCAGGCCATCGATAAAGCTCATCAGCGCTTCTGGGCTGATGCCCTTGCCGCGCGTCAGCTCTTTAAGCTTCTCGTAAGGGTTTTCGATCGCGTAGCGGCGCATCACAGTCTGAATCGGCTCTGCTAACACTTCCCAGCAGGCGTCGAGGTCGGCGGCGATGCGTTGCTGATTTAGCTCCAGCTTGCTGATGCCTTTCAGCGTTGCTTCGTAAGCCATCAGGCTGTGAGCAAAGCCTACGCCTAGATTGCGCAGCACTGTGGAGTCGGTCAGGTCGCGCTGCCAGCGAGAGATCGGCA
This sequence comes from Pseudomonas sp., assembly GCA_030654635.1. Classification (GTDB taxonomy): domain Bacteria; phylum Pseudomonadota; class Gammaproteobacteria; order Pseudomonadales; family Pseudomonadaceae; genus Aquipseudomonas. The sequence continues at coordinate 7,440 of JAURXE010000690.1, read as the reverse complement.
ACTTGCTGGCCAGATGCTGGAGCAGGGCGTTGGCGATACCGAGATTGCCTTCGGAGTTTTCGAAGTCGATCGGGTTGACCTTGTGCGGCATGGTCGAGGAGCCGATTTCGCCGGCGATGGTCTTCTGCTTGAAGTAGCCTAGGGAGATGTAACCCCAGACGTCGCGGTCGAAGTCGATCAGGATGGTGTTGAAGCGAGCGATTGCATCGAACAGCTCGGCAATGTAGTCGTGCGGCTCGATTTGCGTGGTGTAGGGGTTGAACTCAAGGCCCAGTTCATTTTCGATGAATTCACGGGCGTTGGCTTCCCAGTCGATGTCCGGGTAGGCCGACAGGTGGGCGTTGTAGTTGCCAACGGCGCCGTTGATCTTACCCAGCAGCGGCACTGCCGCGACCTGCTTAATTTGCCGCTCGAGGCGATACACCACGTTGGCGAATTCTTTGCCCAGGGTGGTCGGTGAGGCTGGCTGGCCATGGGTGCGTGCCAGCATTGGGATGTCGGCAAAATTTACCGCCAGTAGGCGAATGGCCTCGGCCACTTGGCGCATTTGCGGCAACAGTACGGTGTCGCGACCCTCGCGCAGCATCAGGGCGTGGGACAGGTTGTTGATGTCCTCGCTGGTGCAGGCGAAGTGGATAAATTCGCTGACGTCGGCCAGTTCTGGCAGCTTGGCCGCCTGTTCCTTGAGCAGGTATTCGACGGCTTTAACGTCGTGGTTGGTGGTGCGTTCGATCTCTTTGACGCGCTCGGCGTGGGCCAGCTCGAAGTTTTCCGCCAGAGTATTGAGCAGTGCATTAGCTGCGGGCGAGAAGGGCGCCACTTCAGGGATGCCGTTGTGCGCGGCTAGGCGTTGCAGCCAGCGCACTTCTACCATGACGCGAAAGCGGATCAAGCCGTATTCGCTGAAAATAGGCCGCAAGGCGCTGGTTTTGCTGGCGTAACGGCCATCAACGGGGGAAACCGCAGTGAGCGAGGAAAGCTGCATGGGGTGTTCTCCGGCAGTTAGGCAACGAAAAGGGCGCATATCATACATTAAAAAACTCGCCAGACAGACCTGTCGAATTGCCTCAGGTGCGGCGGCGTTGGATCGACAAGAGGCTGGCGGAGAAAATCAGCCCGGCGCCGATCAGCGAACCGAGGTCCGGTGTTTCGCCCCAGCGCAGCCAGGCGATGGCTCCGGCGAAGACGATGGCCAAATAAGCTACCGGGCCGATTTGGCCGGGCGGCGCCAGACTGTAGGCTTTGGACATAACAATCTGACTGGTGGTCGCCAGCAAGCCAACTATCAGCAGTAGCCACAGGTCGTGACTGTTCAGCGGTTGCCAGCTCCAGCTCAGCGGAATCACTGAGATCAAGGCGCTGAACAAGGAGAAGTAAAAAACAATACGAAACGCCGGCTCGGTGTCGCTCATCTGCCGAATCGAGACAAAGGCAAAAGCGGCTAGCAGGCTGGCGGCGATGCCGATCAAGGCCTGACCACCGAGCAGCGCCGAGGACGGTTTGGCCACCAGCAATACGCCAACCAAGCCTATGGCGGTCGCCACTAGCATGCGCTTGGTCAGTGGCTCTTTGAGTAGCCAGCGGGCGATCAATGGAGTGAAAACTGGCGCTGAATAGGTGAAGAGCATGGCGTCGGCCAACGGCAGATGAGCAATGGCATAGAAGAAGCAATACATCGCTGCCAGGCCGTAGGTGGTGCGCCACAGGTGGGCTGGCAAGCGCTGGGTTCGCAGCGGGGTAAATCCCTTGAGCAGGATCAGGGGCAGAAAAAACACCACCCCAACCAGATTGCGGAAGAACACCACCGATTCGTTATTGACGCTGAGCGATGCCTCGCGAATGCCGACGCCCATCAGTGAGAACAGCAAGGCCGACAGTGCCAGTAGCGCCGCGGCCTGCAGGGGTTTTACCGAACGGGTAAGCATAACGGGCGGCACGGCTCAGGCCCGCAGCAGCAGATTAAGCTCGTTGAGCAGCTTGCGCCGACCAAACACCAGCTGCCAGCGACTACCGCCCAGTTGCCGCCAGAGCCGGGCAGCGCGAATGCCGGCGAGCAGAATCGCGCGGATTTTCGAGGCGTTGCTGGCTTGCTGCAGGTGGCGCATGTCACCTTGCACCTGAATGCGTCGGGGAAAGGTGCTGAGGGTGTCCTGATACAGGCTGCCGCTGGCGGCAATCACGTTGTCGTGGACCAGGCCAAAGTGTTGCACCTGTTGCTGGATTTGATCGAGGCGGCTGCCGATTACCTGCAGCAGGTCGTCGCGTTTGGCCAGCTTGCGTTCCAGGCCCAGCAGCGCCAGGGCATAACGCAGTGGTTCGCGTTGCAGGGCGGCCGGATTACGCTCCAGAGCGCCGACCAATGCGCGGTAGCCGTCGCGTAAGTTCAGGTCGTCGCCACCGAACACTTCGAGGGTGCTGCCTGGGTCGCGAACCAGCAGGCTGCCAAGCATGCAGCCGAGTTCGGCTTCGCTGACTTGCCCGCTCTTGGCGATCTTATCGACCAAAAACGCTGCTTCAAAAACAGCGCCCAGGGCGATCAGTTGCTCTTGGATCGGGTTCATGGGCGCACCTGGCTGAAGTCCCAGGCTTGCGCCGACTCAATCACGCCGCCGCCCAAGCAAACTTCGCCGGCATAAAACACCACCGACTGGCCTGGTGTGACGGCGCGCTGCGGTTGCTCGAAGACGGCGCGATAACCGTCGGCGGTTTGCTCCAGGGTGCAGGTCTGGTCGCTTTGCCGGTAGCGCACCTTGGCCGTCAGTTGGCGCGGGCTGCTGAGGTCGAACGGGTTGACCCAGAACATTTCCGAGACCAGTAGCGCCTGGGAAAATAACAGTGGGTGTTCGTTGCCTTGGCCGACCAGCAACACATTGCGCGCCATGTCTTTGCCCAGCACATACCAAGGCTCATCGCCGGCGTCTTTCAGGCCGCCGATGCCCAGGCCTTGGCGCTGGCCGATGGTGTGGTACATCAGGCCGTGGTGCTGGCCAATCGACTCGCCGGCTGTGGTTTCGATAACGCCCGGCTGGGCCGGTAGGTACTGCTTGAGGAAGTCGCTAAAACGCCGTTCACCAATAAAGCAGATGCCGGTGGAATCTTTCTTCTTGGCGGTTGCCAGCTGGTGTTGCTCGGCAATGGCGCGCACCGCCGGTTTTTCCAGTTCACCGACTGGAAACAGGGTTTTTGCCAGCTGTTCGCCACCCACGGCATGCAAGAAGTAGCTTTGGTCCTTATTGGGATCCAGGCCTTTAAGCAGTTCGGTACGCCCGTCAATGTCGCGGCGGCGCACGTAGTGGCCGGTGGCAATCAGGTCGGCGCCGAGCATCAGGGCGTAATCCAGAAAAGCTTTGAACTTGATTTCGCGGTTACAGAGGATGTCCGGGTTGGGCGTGCGCCCGGCTTTGTATTCGGCCAGAAAGTGCTCGAAGACGTTATCCCAGTACTCGGCGGCAAAGTTGGCGGTGTGCAGCTTGATGCCAATCCGATCGCAAACCGCTTGGGCATCGGCCAGATCATCCATGGCTGTGCAGTACTCACTGCCGTCGTCCTCTTCCCAGTTCTTCATGAACAGGCCTTCCACTTGGTAGCCTTGCTCAAGCAGTAATAGGGCGGAGACGGAGGAGTCGACACCGCCGGACATGCCGACAATGACGCGCGGTGAAGACGGCTTTTGAGTTGAATCGGGCATGGGTATTCAATCGATAACGGCAAGATTTAGACGACGATTCTATCAGGCGCAGGCGTTGCTGGGCGGATCAGCTTGCGGGGCGAATCAGGGCGAGCGAAAAACGCTCGCCGCTCAGGTAGTCATCAATGCACTGCAATACCAACTCGCTGCGCCAGCGTTCGGGTTGCGCGACGAGCTCGTCGCGACTCAGCCAGCGCGGGCCAATAATGCCTTCATCCAGCGCCAGTGCGGGGTGATGGCGCAAGGCTTTGCCGGTAAAACACACGCGCTGATAGGTCACACCATTGCTTGGCGCGGTGTACAGATAGATGCCGGTCAAGGCGGTGATCTCGACATCCCAACCAGTTTCTTCGAGGGTTTCGCGAATTGCGGCCTGAATGAGACTTTCGTCGGCTTCCAAATGTCCGGCAGGCTGATTAAATACAGCGCGGCCATCGGCCATTTCTTCGACCAGCAAAAAACGCCCTTGGTCTTCGATGATGGTGGCTACAGTGACATGGGGAGTGAAACGCATGGGCAGCTCCTTAAACGGTGCGCAATATTAGTCTGCGCACTTGCGCCCGGCGAGTCTAAGCTCAAAAGCTTGGCGAGCGCTGAAACGGCATAAGGTTTAGTCGGCAAGGGGCAATCTGTCGCAGTTTGTAGTGACTTTGTAGTTTGACTACAAAGCGCTGCTGATGGCCTACTTTAGGCTGTCGCAATCCTGTAAGAAGATGGCTGTTTGAAGGAAAATGCGTGACTTTCTGTAGAAAAACTACAAGAATGTTTGCTTGCCAAAAATCATAAATAACAATCTACCGTGCCATCCGCGCGGCAGTTTTTAGACCACGAAAACCAAGGAGTCCAGCATGGGATACCAAAAGATCCAGGTGCCAGCAGGCGGCGACAAAATCACCGTAAATGCCGACTTTTCAATCAATGTACCGAACAATCCAATCATTCCTTTTATCGAGGGTGATGGCATTGGCATTGATATCAGCCCGGTGATGATCAAGGTCGTCGATGCAGCGGTCGCTAAAGCCTATGGCGGCGAGCGCAAAATTGCTTGGATGGAAGTTTACGCCGGCGAAAAAGCCACTCAGGTTTACGATCAAGACACCTGGCTGCCGAAAGAAACCCTCGAAGCCGTACGTGATTATGTGGTCTCCATCAAGGGTCCGCTGACCACCCCAGTGGGCGGTGGTATTCGCTCGCTGAACGTTGCCATGCGTCAAGAGCTCGATCTCTATGTTTGCCAGCGCCCGGTGCGTTGGTTCACCGGCGTGCCAAGCCCGGTGAAGAAGCCGCAAGATGTCGACATGATTATCTTCCGTGAAAACTCGGAAGACATTTATGCCGGTGTTGAGTGGAAAGCCGGCTCCGCTGAGGCGATCAAAGTGATCAAGTTCCTCACCGAAGAAATGGGCGTGAAGAAGATTCGCTTTACCGACATGTGCGGTATCGGCATCAAGCCAGTGTCGGAAGCCGGCACCAAGCGTCTGGTCCGCAAGGCGCTGCAATACGCCGTGGACAACGATCGCAGCTCGATGACCATCGTGCACAAAGGCAATATCATGAAGTTCACCGAAGGTGCCTTCAAAGAGTGGGCCTATGAGGTAGCTACTACCGAGTTTGGCGCCGAGCTGCTGGATGGCGGTCCTTGGATGCAGTACAAGAACCCGAAAACCGGCAAGAACATCGTGGTCAAAGACGTGATCGCCGATGCGATGCTGCAGCAAATTCTGCTGCGTCCGTCCGAGTACGATGTGATCGCGACCCTCAACCTGAATGGCGACTACCTGTCTGATGCCCTAGCGGCTGAAGTGGGCGGTATCGGCATCGCACCTGGTGCGAACCTGTCGGACACCATTGCCATGTTCGAAGCGACCCACGGTACTGCACCTAAGTACGCAGGTCTGGACAAGGTTAACCCGGGTTCGTTGATCCTCTCTGCCGAGATGATGTTGCGTCACATGGGCTGGCTGGAAGCGGCTGACCTGATCCTCAAGGGCACCGAAGGTGCTATCGCGGCGAAGACTGTTACCTATGACTTCGAACGCTTGATGGAAGGCGCCAAGCTGATGTCTTGCTCGCAGTTCGGTGATGCGACTATCGCGCACATGTAATTGCGACTGAAGCAATAAAAAGGCCGCTCAATTGAGCGGCCTTTTTTTGTCTGCGATTTTTTACTCTTCCATCTGACCCATGGCGGTGGTGTTGAAGCCGCCATCGACGTAGAGGATTTCACCGCTGATGCCAGAGGCCAGATCCGAGCAGAGGAAGGCGCCGGCGTTGCCGACTTCGTCGATGGTGACGTTGCGGCGCAGCGGCGTTTGCTTCTGGTTGGCTGCCAGCATTTTGCGGAAGTTCTTGATGCCGCTTGCTGCGAGGGTGCGGATCGGGCCGGCGGATACTGCGTTAACCCGGGTGCCCTCAGGGCCGAGGCTGCCTGCCAGGTAGCGTACGCCGGCTTCCAGGCTGGCTTTGGCCATGCCCATCACGTTGTAGTTAGGCATGGTGCGTTCGGCACCCAAGTACGACAGGGTTAGGATGCTGCCATTACGGCCTTGCATCATTGGCCGGCCGGCCTTGGCCAGAGCGACCAGGCTGTAGGCGCTGATGTCGTGGGCAATGCGGAAACCTTCACGGGTGGTGACTTCGGTGAAGTCGCCATCCAGCTGATCGCCCGGGGCAAAGCCTACCGAGTGAACGATGATGTCCAGCGCATCCCATTTTTTACCGAGCGACTCGAATACGGCAGCGATGTCGGCGTCGTTGGCCACGTCGCAGGGAAAGCACAGCTCGGCATTGGAGCCCCAGCCGGCGGCGTATTCTTCTACACGGCCTTTGAGCTTGTCGTTCTGATAGGTGAAGGCCAGTTCGGCACCTTCGCGGTGCATGGCTTCGGCGATGCCTGAGGCGATCGACAGTTTGCTGGCGACGCCAACTATTAGTACGCGCTTACCGGCGAGAAAACCCATGGTGCTATCCCTCTTGCTGTTTTCAGGTTGTTTTTTGCAGATTGCTGTTTTCAGCTCTCTGTTTTCAATAATCAGGCGGTTGTCTGCGGTGCCATAAAGGCAGCCTCGAGTAACTGCTGGGTGTAAAGATGTTGCGGTGCGGCAAAAATAGCGGGTGCCGGACCTTGTTCGACCACTTGACCTTGCTTGATCACCAGCAACTGGTGACTGAGCGCCCTGACCACCGCCAGGTCATGGCTGATGAACAGGTACGTCAGGTTGTACTTACTCTGCAAACTGCGCAGTAACTCGACCACTTGGCGCTGAACTGTACGGTCCAACGCGGAGGTCGGCTCGTCCAGCAGTATCAGCTCCGGCTTGAGTACCAAGGCCCGGGCAATGGCAATGCGCTGGCGTTGTCCGCCAGAAAACTCATGGGGATAACGGTTGCGCGTCTCGGGATCCAAGCCGACTTCGAGCATGGCGGCAATGATCGCCTGCTGTTGTTCTGCCTCGCTGCCCATCCGATGAATCTCTAATCCCTCACCGATAATCTGGCTCACCGACATCCGTGGGCTAAGGCTGCCGTAGGGGTCTTGAAACACCACCTGCATCTGCCGGCGAAACGGTCGGATGGCGCTTTGCGACAAGCCTTGCAGCGACTCACCGCGGTAGCGGATCGCGCCTTGGCTGTTGAGCAAACGCAAAATCGCCAACCCCAGGGTCGACTTGCCCGAACCACTCTCGCCAACAATGCCCAGGGTTTGTCCCTGCGCCAGGCTAAAACTCACCCCGTCGAGGGCTTTTACATGA
>JAURXE010000688.1 GCA_030654635.1 Pseudomonas sp. | reverse complement strand
CGGCCATTGGAGCCCTTATTGCGGGCTTTTGAATGGCGCTTGCTGGACGAATTAGGCTATGGTTTTGCCCTCGGTCAAGACATGCACGGGCAAGCAATAGAGGCGCCAAGGCTTTATCGCCTGCACGCGGATGCCGGTTTTGAACCGGTGGCGCAGCTGCAGCCTGGAGTCTTTCAGGGGTGCGATTTATTGGCCATGGCCAGCGCTGACTGGTCTGTTCCCGGTGCTTTATCGGCGGCTAAACGGTTGATGCGGCAAGCCTTGGCGCCGCACCTGGGGGGCAAGCCGCTGGTCAGTCGCGAACTGTTTGTTAACCTTCAATCGAACCACCGTATCGAGCCACTTTAAGGAGTCCATTCGTGACTGACGCAACGCGCATTCTGTTGGGGATCAACATCGACCACGTCGCCACCTTGCGTCAGGCCCGTGGCACCCGCTATCCCGATCCGGTCAAGGCGGCACTGGATGCCGAAGAGGCCGGTGCCGATGGCATCACCGTGCACCTGCGCGAAGATCGTCGGCATATTCAGGAACGTGACGTGCGGGTGCTCAAAGAGGTGCTGCAAACGCGGATGAACTTCGAGATGGGCGTGACCGAGTCGATGCTGGCCTTCGCTGAAGAGATCCGCCCGGGCCATGTCTGTCTAGTACCCGAAACTCGTCAAGAGCTGACCACCGAAGGTGGCCTCGATGTGGCCGGTCAGGAACAGCGCATTCGCGCCGCAGTCGAGCGTTTGGCCCGAATTGGTTGCGAGGTATCGCTGTTTATCGATGCCGAACCTGCGCAAATCGAGGCGGCCAAGCGTGTCGGCGCGCCGGCCATCGAGTTGCACACCGGGCGTTACGCCGATGCGCAAACGCCCGCTGAAACGGCCATAGAGCTTGAGCGCATTCGCGTCGGTGTCGCCTGCGGTTTGGCTAATGGTTTGATCGTCAATGCCGGCCATGGCCTGCACTATCACAACGTCGAAGCGGTGGCGGCGATCCCCGGGATCAATGAGCTGAACATCGGTCACGCTATAGTTGCGCACGCCTTGTTTGTCGGCTTTAAAACCGCGGTGGTGGAGATGAAGCAGTTGGTCCTGGCGGCCGCTGCGCGCCGCTAATACTTAGCAATCACCCACAAAAAAGCCCGGGCATTGATTGCGCCGGGCTTTTTTATGTTGGCCGATTAACAGGTCGTTGAAAAATGTAGCGAGCGACGGCTAGGCAAGGCGAAATCAGCCGAAACGTAGCGAAGCGCAGTAACAGCCGTAGGGCGAACGTAGTGAGTCAA
>JAURXE010000680.1 GCA_030654635.1 Pseudomonas sp. | reverse complement strand
CTGGGGTAGCGGATCGTTGATGTTCGACAGCTGACGCCAGTCGCCGACGCCGCCGGCCATGATCATCACGCCCACTGCCAGGAACACCAGGGTCAGAATGCCACTGATATAGGCCTTGGGAATGGTGCGTTTCGGGTCCTTGGCTTCTTCGGCAGCCATGGCCGCGCCTTCGATGGCGAGGAAGAACCAGATGGCAAAAGGAATTGCCGCGAACATCCCCGGAATCGCCGCGCTGCTGAACTCGCTGGCGCCCGACCAGCCATTTAAGGCGAAGTTGCTGAAGCTGAAGCCCGGCGCCACCACGCCCATAAACACCAGCAATTCACCCACCGCCAGCACCGTCACCACCAGCTCAAAGGTGGCGGCAATGCTGACGCCGAGGATGTTCAGGGTCATAAAGATGATGTAGGCGCCGACCGCCGCATGCTTGGGGTCCAGTTCGGGAAACTGCACATTCAAGTAGGCGCCGATGGCCATGGCAATGGCCGGTGGCGCGAAGACGAACTCGATCAGCGTGGCCAGGCCGGCAATCAAGCCGCCCTTGGGACCAAAGGCCCGCCGGCTGTAAGCGAAGGGCCCGCCCGCGTGGGGGATGGCGGTGGTCAGTTCGGTGAAACTGAAGATAAAACAGGTGTACATGGTCGCGACCATCAAGGCCGTGACCAGAAAGCCCAGGGTGCCAGCGCTGCCCCAGCCGTAACTCCAGCCAAAGTATTCGCCGGAAATCACCAAGCCGACGGCGATGCCCCAGAGATGCAGGGTGCCGAGTGTGGGTTTGAGTTGCGTTGTAATCGTCATATTGAGTACCCGCCCGAGAGTTGAACAGACCAAGAGTTTTTTCAAGGTACGCAACGCCCATGCCAGCAGCCGTTAATAGTGTGCGGCTGGCGTGGGGGTGTGCGTTTTTAGCTATGCAGAGGACGTTTTCAGCGCCGTGGGGCGGGCGCAACCCGCCATTGTTTATGCGGGTTGCCGCCGCCCTGCGGGTTAGAAGAAGCCCAGCGGGTTGATGTCGTAGCTGACCAGCAGGTTTTTGGTCTGTTGATAGTGCTCGAGTGCCACTTTATGGGTCTCGCGGCCAACGCCGGATTTCTTGTAGCCACCGAAGGCGGCGTGGGCGGGGTACAGGTGATAGCAGTTGGTCCACACGCGGCCGGCTTTAATGGCCCGGCCCATGCGGTAGGCGCGATTGATGTCACGGGTCCAGAGACCGGCACCGAGACCAAACTCGGTGTCGTTGGCAATCGCCAGGGCCTCGGCTTCGTCCTTGAAGGTGGTGACGCTGACTACCGGGCCGAAGATTTCTTCCTGGAACACGCGCAACTTGTTGTGGCCCTTGAGCAGGGTCGGCTGGATGTAATAACCGCCGCCCAG
>JAURXE010000673.1 GCA_030654635.1 Pseudomonas sp. | reverse complement strand
CGTTATTGAACATCAAGACGTGCTCCGTGCAAAAAATAAAGCCGCTGTTGTGGCCTACTGAACCAAGCTCCCCCCAGGGCTGCGCTTCGATGCGCAGCCCTGGTCCTAGTCACGTAATAGTTTAATGTTCAATCCAGTGGCCGGACTGTCGCCCAGTTGCAGGCGCGTTGCACGCACCCCTTGCGCACTTAACGCCTCCTGCCAAGCGGCAGCATGTTCCCCGTTGAGACTCACCCGCAAGCTACTGTCCAAGAGCAGACTGCGGCCCAGTACTCTGACCCATTGCGGCGTGGGTTCGCCGGATAACTGGGCCAACACCAGCTCACCACTGCTCTTGAGCTCAAGAACTAAGGTCGCAGGATGGGGTAATAGCTCACCCAGCGGCGCACTGGCGTTCAATTGCTCGACGTGCAAATACGCCCGGCGATTGCCACGGGTGATGCCATACAACGCCAGCAGGCTGTCTTGCAGCGGCGGCGCCAGGCGCAGCAACGCATAGCGTTGCTGATCATCGCCGCCATTGAGCTGGGCATTGGCAAAGACGTTGTTGGCCCACAGGGTGCTTGAGCCACAATTGCGGCCCTGGCACCAAAACAGCAGCTGTGCGCCCTGCTGTTTCAAGTGCGCACGGGCGGAGTCAAACGCCTCTGCGCTGCTGTGTGTGGCAGGCAAGGCGTAGGTCAAGGCGGTCAACTGGCCCTGGGTGGCGACCTGCGCCTCCATGCGCAATTGGCCACTGATACGGCGAATTGATCCAGCCGGGAAGACCCGCTCTTGCCCACTGCTTTGACTGAAGTCGACAATTTCGGCCCGGGCAAAACGCGGCAACACCGACAAGTCCTGGCTGTCGGCAACATCCGCCGCCGCTGCCAAGCCCGTCCACAGCAACAAACCCAGGGCGCTGAATAAACGCATTCGGCCGCTCAACGGGTGACTATCGATTGCGCGGCCTTCACCACCGCCGCCGCATCCGCTTCACGCTGTGGCACCAGCAAACCACGCTGCACCGCTGGCCGCTCGGCGAGAGCCGCCATCCAGCGCTGCAAATGGCTGAGACCATCAACCGCCACACCCGCCCAGTCATGCACCCGCACCCAAGGGTAGGTGGCGATATCGGCAATGCTGTAGTCGCCGGCCAAATACTCGACCTCGGCTAAACGACGGTCGAGCACTTCATACAGGCGACGGGTTTCATGCTGATAGCGCTCAATCGGGCCTTGCAGTTTCTCCGGGTAATAGCGGAAGAACACATTGGCCTGACCTTGCATCGGGCCGACGCCGCCCATCTGGAACATCAGCCACTGGATCACTTGCGAACGGCCTTTGACGTCGCTAGGCATCAGCTGCCCAGTCTTCTCCGCCAGATACAGCAGAATCGCCCCGGACTCAAACACCGCAAAGTTATCCATGTCACGATCAATAATCGCCGGGATGCGGCCATTGGGGTTGATTTTTAGGTAGTCGGCGGCTTTTTGCTCTTGTTGATCAAAGCGCAGGGCGTGCACCTCGTAGGGCAACCCCAG
>JAURXE010000671.1 GCA_030654635.1 Pseudomonas sp. | reverse complement strand
CTGGGTAATTTGCTGCGTAATGCCTGGCATTACACCAATAGCGGGCAGATCACATTGCGCCTACATGAGCAGGGTTTTGTGGTGGAGGACACCGGGGTTGGCATCGCCGAGGATGAGCGCGAGAATGTTTTTCAACCCTTCGTGCGGGGTACTGCGGCGCGTGGCGACGGCCTGGGGTTGGGGCTGTCCTTGGTGCGGCGGATCTGTATCAGTCAGGGTTGGCGTGTTGAGTTGTCGGCCATGCAGCCCCAGGGCTGTCGTTTTGAAGTGAATTTGCTGGGAGTTTGACGGTTTTTTCACGCAGGGCTAATTCGACTCTGACATGCTCGGCCTTAGAATGGAAAAATGCTTAGGAGTACCAATTGATGAAAAAAGCCGAAGTTGAACTCGAGTTTTCTGAAAAATATACCCGTGAGCATGCAGAGCGCTATTTGCGCAAACACCGCACGGGCTTGTCGCGGCGACTGTCCACTTGGCGCGAGGTGCAAATTGCCCGCCAGGCGTTGAAACTGGCCGGGCAGCCTAAGCAGGTACTGGATTTACCTTGCGGTGCCGGGCGTTTTTGGCCGATGTTGGCCGAGCACCCTGAACGCAGCATTATCGGCGCGGATAACTCTGCCGACATGGTCGCCGTGGCCTGTCAGGGCCAGCCGCGTGCTGTGGTGGCGCGGGTAAAACCGCTGCAAACCTCGGCCTTTGCCATTGATTTACCCGATAACGCCGTCGACAGTGTGTTCAGCATGCGCTTGCTGCATCACATCGGTCAGTCCCAGGACCGCCTGTGCATGCTCAAAGAGTTTCATCGGGTGACTCGCGACAGCGTGATTGTTTCATTGTGGGTCGATGGCAACTACAAGGCTTGGCGTGAGTGCAGCCCCAGAAAGCAGCGCAAGCACGAGGCCAGTGGCAGTTATCAGAACCGCTTCGTGATTCCAGCCAAAACCATTGAGGCAGAGTTTCGTGAAGCGGGATTTACCGTGCAGGAACACTTAGACTTCATTCCGCTTTATGCCATGTGGCGTATTTATATTTTGCGTAAAGCTTAAACTTCGGAGCTAATCGATGCCTGCTGACGTCAATGCCTTACTGAAACTGCCTAGCGCGCAAGCGTTTGATCAATGGTTGGCGCTACCCGGTGAGTGGGTGGAGGAACCCAATCTGCGGCGTGGCGGTGAAAGTGGGGTCAAGCGCGTCATCAGTTCCACCGGCAAGCTGCTGTATCGCAAGCAGCAAGTGGGACATATCTATCGGCCCTTGCTGCACCCCTTGGGTTATCCGACCGCGATGCGTGAGCGAAAAGTGCTGCTGGCTTGCGCTGCGCTCAAGGTCAGAGTGCCCACCCTGGTGTATGCCGAGTGCCGTAAGGTTGATGGGGTTTGGCAGGCGCTGTTGATCACTGAGGCGCTGGAGGGCTTTAGCAGCCTTGAGGAAGCTTATGCCCGTGGGGATGAACAGCTCTGGGGCGAGGCCTTGCATCTACGGGTTCTGCAGGAGGTAGGCGCTTGCTTGGCGCGCTTTAACCTGGGGCGTTGGCAGCATGGTTGCTTGCGCATGAAGCATGTATTTGTTCGGGTGCAGGGCGAAGCAATCGAAATCGCCTTGCTGGATCTGGAGAAGAGCCGGCAGCGGTGGCGGGCCAAAAGTGCCGCACGGCATGACATCCTGCAACTCAAACGCCATTCGTCGTGGAGCACGACTCAGTGGCAGGCTTTCATCTATGGTTACGAAACCACATTTGGCAGCTCTTTCAAGGGGATGTGATCGTGAAGCTAGAAATCGCTAGAGGTTTGTTTTTGATCGCGGCGCTCAGCGCCAGTGTGATGGCGCTGACGGCGTGGGCCGAGCCTGTGCCGCAGGTGCTTAGTGGCTTGAGTCCGCAAAGCCACTGCCGCATGCCAGCCAATGCTCGCAGTAAAATGCAGGCGCCCGCGCGACCGGATCAAGACCTGCTGTTAGTGATGTTTAGCTTGTCGCAAGCACTTAAATCTTGAGTGATAAATTGCATAAAAAAGCCCCGAAGTCGGGGCTTTTTTATGCCTGAGTGTTTTTGCCTTAACTGCGGGCTGGCACTGGTCGGGCAGGATCTGGCTTGGCCAGCAGGCTGTAGACGCACGGCAGTACGAACAGGGTAAAGAGCGTGCCCACCGACATGCCGGTGGCTATCACTAAACCTATGTCATAGCGGCTGACGGCGCCGGCACCGCTGGCCAGAATTAGCGGCAGCATGCCAAACACCATGGCTGCGGTGGTCATCAATACCGGGCGCAAGCGAATCGCGGCGGCTTGTTCAACGGCCTCGCGGGGTGCCAAGCCTTTCTCGCGGCGCAGTTGATTTGCAAACTCGACGATCAGGATGCCGTGTTTGGTAATCAAGCCAATCAGCGTCACCAGCCCAACCTGGGTGTAGATGTTCATGCTGGAAAAACCCAGAAATAGCGGAATCAGCGCACCACAGATCGAGAGTGGGACGGTCACCAGAATCACCAGTGGATCGCGGAAGCTCTCAAACTGCGCGGCCAGTACCAAGAAGATCAAGGCCAGGGCCAGGGCGAAGGTCAGGTACAGCGCGCTGCCTTCTTGCACGTATTGCCGCGAGGCGCCGGCGTAGTCGAAGGCGTAGCCAGGCGGCGCCTCCTCGATGGCGATCTGCCGCACGGTGTCGATGGCATCGCCCATGCTGACGATTGGGAAGCCCTGGATGATGGCCGAGTTGAGCTGCTGAAACTGGTTCAGTTGGGTGGGGCGCGCGCGGTCATGCACCTTGATCAGGGTCGACAGTGGCAGCATCTGGCCGTCGCTATTTTTAACGTAATAGCTGTTGAGCCACTCGGGATTGTCGCGGTAAGCGCGCTCGACCTGGGCAATCACCTTGTAGCTGCGACCATCAATGGTGAACCTGTTGATCTCACCCTCGCCGAGCAACGTGGCCAGCGTGCCGCCCAGATCCTCCATGGAGACGCCCATCTGCGCGGCTTTTTCGCGGTCGATTTCAACCACTACTTCCGGCTTGTCGAAGGCCAGGTCAACGTCCAGAAAGGCGAATTTGCCAGACTCTTGTGCGCGCTTTTTAATCCGCTCGGTCACTTGCAGCAGCGACTCGTAATCGTTGGGCGTATTGATCACAAATTGAAACGGCAGGCCTTCACCGGTACCTGGCAGGGCCGGCAAGTTGAAGCCGAAAATCTGTAAGCCTGGAATCTGCGCGAGCCGTGCCTGCACCTGCGGCAGAATCTCCATCTGCGTGCGCTGGCGCTCATCCCAGGGCTTGAGCAGGAAGCCACCAATACCGGACTGCACGCCGTTGATCCCATTAATTTGGAAGGAGGAGTAGTACTCCGGGAACTCCTTGAAGATTTTTACAAACTGCTCGGTATAGGCGTTCAGGTAATTGAGGTTGGTCGGTTGTGGCGCGGTGGCCATCAGAAACACAATGCCTTGATCCTCATCCGGGGCCAGTTCGCTCTCGGTAAACATCAGCAGTAATGGAATCAGGCACAGCACCAGGGCAGCGAAGGTCAGCACCACCGGCCGGGTATCCAGGGTAGTGTGCAGGGCCCGCTGGTAGCGTTGTTTGAGCCGCTCGAAGAGTTGATCGAGGCGATGGGAAAAGCCCGAGGGGTTTTCCTCATGGCGCAGCAGCAGTGAACACATCATCGGCGAGAGGGTCAGGGCGACTATGCCGGAGATCACCACGGCGCCGGCCAGGGTCAGGGCAAACTCCTTGAACAGTGCGCCGGTCAGGCCTTCCAGAAAACCAATCGGGGCATACACCGCCGCCAGGGTCACGGTCATGGTCACCACTGGCACGGCAATTTCGCGGGCGCCTTCGATGGCGGCATCCAGCGGAGTTTTACCCAGTTCGATATGGCGATGAATGTTCTCCACCACCACGATCGCATCGTCCACCACCAGGCCGATCGCCAGCACCATGGCCAGCAGGGTCAGCAGGTTGATCGAGTAGCCCATCAGTTGCATAAAAAACAGTACGCCGATCATCGACAGCGGGATGGTGATCACCGGGATCAGCACCGAGCGTAAGGCGCCCAAAAACAGGAACACCACCACGATGACAATCAGTACGGCTTCAAACAGGGTCTTGATCACCTCATCGATCGAGGCCTGGATAAATTGGGTGGCATCGTAGGCAATCGAAGCCTTCAGGTTGGGCGGTAGTTGCGCGGCCAATTGCGGCAGCACCTTGCGTACTTCTTTGATCACATCCAGCGGGTTGGCGCTGGGCGTGGCCTTGATGCCGATATAGACGGACGGAGTGCCGTCGAAGGAGCTGATCGAATCGTAGTTTTCCGCACCCATTTCCACCCGCGCCACATCGCTAATCAAGACCCGGCGGTCACCGAGGGTTTTCAACGGAATGGCGGCAAAGGCTTCGGTGGATTTCAGCTCGGTTTCGGCGTTGATACTGGTGACTACATATTGGCCTTTCACCTCGCCCGCAGCGGCGAGGAAGTTGTATTTACGCACCGCCTCGCTGACGTCATCGGCGGTCAGGCCAAAGGCTGCCAGCTTGACCGGGTCGAGCCACAGGCGCATGGCAAACACCTGGTTGCCGAGAATTTCCGCCTCGGCCATGCCCGGCAGAGTGGCCAGCTTGGGTTGAATGACGCGGGACAGGTAGTCGGTAATCTGCGGGTTGCTCAGCTCTTCGCTGGAAAAGCTGATGTACATCAGCGCGGAGGAATCGGCGGCCTCTTTGCTCAGTACCGGGTCTTCGGCATTCGGCGGTAGTTGGTTTTTAACCTCGCTGGCCTTGGCCAGTAGCTCGGTGAACATGCGGTCGCTGTCGGCACCGATACGCGCATAGATCGAGATAATCGACACGTTCTGTCGGCTTACCGAGGTCATGTAATCGATGCCTTCAGCGCTGGCCAGGCTCTGCTGCAGCGGCTGGGTGATATAGCCCTGAATGGTCTCGGCATTGGCGCCGGGGTAGGCAGTGGTGACCGTGATCAGGGCGTTTTCCATCTGCGGGTATTGGCGGATGGTCAGTTTGCTGAAGGCTTGAAAGCCCAGCAGGATGATCAGCAAGCTGACCACAGTCGCCAATACCGGGCGACGGATAAAGGGGTCGGTAAAAGCCATGCAAAGAGTTCCTTGGCGCAGGCGCCTAATCAGTTGGCGGCAGACGGGCTAGCGGGAGCCAGTGCCGTGGCCTGGTCTGCAATCAGACTGACACTGGCGCCGTTATCGAGCTTGAGCTGGCCGGCGGTGACGATGTGCTCGCCGGCGCGCAAACCTTTGCTAATGATTACCTGCCCATCGCGACGCTCGCCGGTGCTGACAAAACGCCGTTCAACCACCAAGGACTGCTGAGCCTCTACAGCCTGTGGGGCTTTGGCCAGACCTAACCAGCAGAGCAATTGCCCGGCGGTAGAGGTGCAGGGGTTACTGGCGGCCGGCTGCTCTTTTGCTCCAACCACATACAGGCTGTTGCCGTAGAGGGTGAAGGTGATGGCGGTTTCTGGCACCACTACTTGCTTGGCCTGGCTGGCGAGCAACACCTGCAGGTTGGCAAACATGCCGGGCAGCAGCTTGGCGTCAGGATTGGCGAGCAGGGCACGCACTTGCAAATTGCGGGTGCTGACCTCGACTTTGGGGTTGATGGCGGTGATCTCGCCGATAAACACCTCGCCCGGATAGGCCGCCACGCTGATCCGTACCTGTTGGCCTAACGCCAATTGCGGCACGTTCTGTTCGGGCAGGTAAAAGTCGACATAGAGTTTCGACAGATCCTGCAGGGTCGCCACTGTGGTGCCCGAGGTGACGAAGTCGCCGACATCGACCTGGCGAATACCGATAGTGCCGGCGAATGGCGCGATGATGCGCTTGCGCTCCAACAAGGCGTTCAATTGGGCCACGCGGGTGATGGATTTTTGTAGCTCGGCGCTTAAGCGGTCGTATTCACTCTTGGACAGCGCCTGGCGCGCCAGCAGGTTTTTGCCGCGCTCATGCTCAACTTTCGCCAACGCCAGCTCGGCTTGTTCGGTTGCCAGGCTGGCTTGCTCTACCGCGCTGTCTAGCTGCAGCAGAGGTTGATTGAGGCTGACTTTTTCGCCTGAACGAAACTCCAGGTCTTTCACTGTGCCGGCGGCTTCAACGGTCAAGTCGACTCCTTGAAAGGCCTTGAGGCTGCCGATGGCCGGCAAGCGGCTTTGCCACAGTTGTTCGTTGGCAATTGCAGCGCTCACCGCGATGGGTGGAGGTGGCGCACTAAATTGCTGAATTTGCTGGTAGATAGAGACAAATTTGGCAGCGGCGAGGGCGAGCACCACAAGGGTGACCACGCTCAGCATGGTGAGCAGGCGACGGCGCAACATATTCCAGATCCTTGGCGTGGGGCGGTAGGCAAGCCTGGCACCTTAGCGCCGGGGGGCTGGCGAGTCAAAAGGGCCGCTTTGCAAAAGGTTACGGCGACACTTTTGCGCAACAAACTGTCTTTTTTGTCGAGTTAATGGCCGAATTTAAGCGCTGATATAGCCCATAAATAACTCGCCGCCCTAAGGCGGCGAGATATTTATGGCTGCTGCTGCGCTGATCAGGTTTGCAAGCGCCGGCTAACCTTGCCCAGCTGGCTGGACAGCTCGGCCAAGCCGTGACTAGCCGCTTGGGTGCGCTCGACGTGTTCTTGGTTGGAGTTGGCGATGGCGGTGATTTCGGTGAGGTTTTGTGAAATATCCTCGGCCACTGCGGTTTGCTCCTCGGCAGCGGTGGCGATCTGCCGATTCATGTCGCGAATCGCCTCCACGGCGCCGGTGATGCGTTGCAGCATGGCGCCGGCCTGGGTGACTTGCTCGACGCCTTCTTCACTGCGGTGCTGGCCGGTTTCAATGGCCTTTACGGCATTCACAGCGCCGGTTTGCACGGTGCTGATGATTTGGTTGATCTCGGCGGTGGAGTCGGCGGTTTTCTTCGCCAGGTTACGCACTTCATCGGCCACCACGGCGAAGCCGCGGCCTGCATCACCGGCGCGCGCCGCTTCAATCGCGGCGTTTAGTGCCAGCAGGTTGGTTTGCTCGGCAATCCCGCGGATTACCTCCAGCACTTTACCGATGCGCCCGCTGTCGGCCTCGAGGGTGCGAATGACTTCGGCGGTGTTGGCGATTTCGGTGCGAATGCTGGTAATGGTGAGGATGGTCGACTGCATCACGCTATCGCTCTGGCGCGCCGAGCTGTCGGCATCATCTGCGGCGTGCGCCGCTTCAACTGCGTGACGAGCAACTTCTTGGGCGGTGGCGGACATTTCTTGCATGGCCGTGGCGACTTGATCGGTGCGGTTGAACTGCTCGCGTACACCGTGGGTCATCAGGGTCGAGATGTCGTTGAGGTTGCCGCTGGCGCTGTCCAGTTCTTGGGTACTGTGCTGCAGTTCGCGGCTGGCATCGGCAAGGAAGTCGCGCAATAGGTTAGAGGCATCGGTCAGTCGGCCGATTTCGTCCTCACGGCGGTGCTGCTGACGCTGGCCGATTTTACCTTGACTGAGTTGCTCAATGTGCCCCAGCAGGCGGTTGATCGGTGCCAGCAAGACGCTGTTGAGCAGGCTGAGGCTGACCAAACTGATGACCACCACTGAGATCAGCATGATCAAGGTGCCGTACAAAATAGTGCTATCAGCGTTGGCGTTAATGGTTTTTGCTTCACCCAACGCCAGGGCGTGCAGTTGGGCGCTCAGTGCGCTCATTTGCTCGCTGGCGGCGCGATCTATGCCTTTAACCGCCACATCGCCAGCTTTGGCCTCGTGGCTGGTGGCCACAAAGGCATCGCGGCCTTTGCGGTAGGCATTGCCAAGACTTTGGTGTTCGGTGCGCAGGCGTTCGACTTGGGTTTTTATGGCGTTATCAAAGTCGACTTCTTTGACCAGTTTGCCAAGCGACTCCTGGACCTTGCGCTCCTGGCTTTCAAACTGTCCCCAGTGCTTGTCAAAGTCGGCAGGGTTTTGCCCGCGAATCAGCAGGTTTTTCCATTCCTGGACCTGGATCTTGAACTCGACATTGCTTTCATCGATCAACAGCGAGGCGTCAATCGGGCCGTGCAGCAGCCCTTTATAGGCCTGCAGGCTGTTGGACAACGAGTTAAAGCAAGACAGGGCAATCAGTAAAATCAGTAGCAAACTGCCGCCCAAGAGGGCCAGCAGTTGCGCACGCAGGGAACGCTTCAAGAACATGGTCGCAGCCTCTCAATAGATACTAATGCAGTCAGCTGCCAAGCGCGTTACGGCGTCGAACCTGGGGCTGGTGAGAGTATAGGTCGGCTTGAGAAAAGCTAACTTGAGTCGGCAAAGGTTTTTTAACTCAGACGCAGATGATTGTCCCAAAGCCCGGCGGGCAATTGCAGCGCTGTGGCGACAATCTGTGGACTGCGGCAGTCATACAAGCGGCAGCGACCGGTGCCAGAGCTGACCACAAAACCCTCGGGCACCGCGCCGATGCCAGCGCAATCGGCCAAGGGCACATCGAGGCGTACCGCGGCGCTGTCCAGGTCCCAGATAAATAGTCGGTTACCCCGTGGCGCGGTGAGTGCCAGTAGCCGTAACTCATCGTGAATCGAGAGGCTCGCGCAGTATTGCTGCATGGCTTGGCGTTGCCCCTCGGCCAGCGGGAAGGCTTGCAAGGGTTGGCCTGGGCGCTTGATGGCGAGCAGGGCCGCACTGGCGGTTGGATCGCCCTGGTATTGCTGGCCGCTGACCACTGTACCGTCGGCAGCCACGGCGAGATGGCGGATGCTGTTCATCTGCTGGGCGGCTAATTGCTCTTTGCTCAGCAGGCTGCCGTCACGGCGCATCAGCACCAGGCTGGAGTCCATGGCATCGAGATTGAGTTCCTCGCGGCTGTCGGCTTCGGTACGAATGCCACCGTTGGCTACCACCAAGGTTTCACCATCCGGTAGCCAGAGCAGTTGATGGGGGCCGACGCCGTGGGTGGAAAGCTCGCTGTGGCGCTGCAACTGGCCGTCTTGCAGGCGATAAACGCCGAGCACGCCACGGCCAGGGTCGCGGGTGTCGTTCTCGGTGCTGTAAAGCCAGTCGCCGCTGCGGTGAAACACCGCGTGGCCATAGAAATGCCGGTCAATAGGCGAGTGCAGGGTTTGCACCAGGCGTCCGTCGCGGCAGTCGATTAAATAACTCTGGGTGCTCGGCCTGCGCCCGACAAACAAGGCCAGCGGCAGGCTTGGATGGGCCACCACGTCGTGACAGCGCTCGCTGACCTGGGTGCTGAACACCTGAGTGCCATCGAGCCGATAGCCAACCGCCAAGTGCCGGCCATCGGCATCGTTACGGGCCGACAACAGCAAGGCTTGCGGACCTTGCCGGCTGAGGGTCCAGCCACTGAAGGCGGCTGCTGCCGCCAGTGTGCCGAGACTCAGCCCGGCCAGACCGAGAAAGTTGCGCCGGTTCATGCTTAGCTGCGCCTCAGTCGCCATCGTTGGCATTAAAGCCCAGTTGAATCCCTAAGGCCTTGGCCAGCTCGCTTTCGTGCAGGCGGTGCAGGGTGTTCAGGCTGTCATAGAGTGCGTTTAGTTGTTGCCGGCCAGCGTCATCGGCCAGCAGTTGGCTGAGCGGTTTCTGCTGGGCGGCCAGCTGCATGCGGCTGTCTTGGTAGGCGTTGTCGATGCGGCTGGCCAGTTCACTTTGCTCGCTGCTCAACAGGCTGCGCAAGCCATCGGCCTGGCTGCCCAGCCAGAGTTGCTCGGCGGCATTCAGGCTGGCGCTGAGGTTGCTGAGGCTGGCATTGCTGCGCCAGGCCTCGGCCTGGAATGGCTGGGGCTGGCCTTTGCTCTGGCGGCCCAGCGGGGTGCCGAGTTTTTTCTTCATGCCTTCAAGGCCGGTGACTTGGGTGCGCAGTAAGTCGGTGATGGCTTCTTTGCTGTCGGCATAGCGGGTGTTGGGAAAGCTCTGCAGTTGCGCGAGCATGCCGTCGGCGCTTTGCCATTGACTGAGGATGTCGCTGGCCAGCGCTTGCTGGTGCGCACCTATGGCGATCAGTAGTGGGCAATAACGGGTTTTTTGCGTCGCCTGGGTTAGGTCGATGGCCGCGTCGAACAGCACATACTCACTGGCGCTCAGGCCTTGCACCACCACACTGGCTTTATCCAGGTCGGCCAGGCTGAGGTTGGCGTTGTTTTGCAGCAAGGCTTCGACCTGGCGGGCCACCAAGTTCTTTTTGTCCGGCCAGAACTGCACCTGCCAGGCCCGATTGCCTTCGCTCAGGGGACCGACGAGCAGGGGTTGCAGGGCGCTCCAGGCGCTTTGCGCATTCAGCCAAGCCAAGCGTGTGGCGGCTAGATCGGCGTTGGCGTTGCAGAGCGCTTGGCTGCTGCTGGTCAGTTGCTGGTCGGCGCTCTGCCAATGGTTGTAGGCCGGCAACAACACGCCGCTGGCCAGCGCGCTGCTGGTTTTTTGCAGTGGATCGCTGGGGCTGCAGGCGCTGAGCGTCAGGGCTAAGAGTGCGGCAGTAAGGGGCGTGCGCAAGGTGGCGGGCTCCGGGGCAAATTTAAATAAATTAAAGCGACTGTAAAAAGGCCAGCAAGGCCGCGCGTTGTTGACTGTCAAAGTGTAGAACCTGCTGTTTGGCCGCCTCGGCTTCGCCGGCATGCCAGACAATGGCCTCGAGCAGGTTGCGGGCGCGGCCGTCATGCAAGAACTGACTGTGGCCGCTGACGGTTTCAGTCAGGCCGATGCCCCATAGCGGCGGGGTGCGCCATTCGCGACCGTTGGCCAGGAACTCGGGGCGATTGTCAGCCAAACCCTCGCCCATGTCATGCAGTAACAGGTCGCTGTAGGGGCGAATCAGCTGGTTGGCCAGCTCTGGTTCGGCGGCATTGGCAGCGGTGGTAAAGCGTGGCGTATGACAACTGGTGCAGCCGGCTTGCTGGAACAAGGCTTTGCCGGCCAGCACCTGCGGGTCATCCACTTTGCGCCGGGCGGGCACGCCGAGGTTACGGCTGTAAAACAACACCTGGGCGAGGATATGTTCGCTGACTTCAGGTGTGCCGCCATTGATCGCCGCCCGGCAGTCGGTTTGGCTGGGGCTGCAGTCATCGCTGGGCAGCAAGGTTGTGGTCAAGCCCATGTCGCCGGCAAAGGCGTGGGAGTTTTGCTGATTGAGGTTCGGTTGCCCGGCTTTCCAGCCGAAGCGGCCCAGCACGGTTTTCCCCTGTTGATCGTCCCAGACTCGATTGGCCCGGCCGGAAATACCGTCGGCGTTGCTATCGTCGGGATCGGCATTGGCCAGCACGCTGGCTTCGCTGATGGCCTCAAGCAGCCCAAGGCCAATCATCGGCGGGGCCACCCGGGCGGAAAATTGCGTGGCCGGGTGCAGCGGGCCGTAGCCCAGTTGGCTGATTTGCAGACGCGGCTGGCGTAACTCAATCGCGCTGCCATCGGCAAACTGCAGTTGCTGATACTCGTAGTCGAGACGCAGTTTGCCCTCTGGGGCGGTGCCGGGAATCGCCATGTCTTGCAGCTGGCCGCCATATACAGGTTCTGGCACCGAACCCTGACGCTCAAGAGCGCTGGCATCTGCAGGGCCGGCCGGGATCGACAAGCGCACCAGCATTGAGGTGGCGCTCACTGCGTTGATTGCCGGTGGGTGGCCGCGGCCGTCTTTGATGTGGCAGTTCTGGCAGCCGTTGGTGTTAAACAGCGGGCCGAGGCCATCGCGGGCGGTAGTGGTGGACGGCGCCACGACCCAAGGATTGCGAAAGAAACTGTTGCCGACGCTGAAATCCAGGCGGCGCAATGCTGACAAATTGGCCGAGGGCAGTGAGAAGGCGTTGCGATTACTGGCTACAACGGTGGCGCTGCCGGCCGACAGGGCTTCGCCTGGTTCGGCCTGTGGTGCTGGCTGGTCGCAGGCACCAAGACTCAGCAGCAGTGCAAGGCCGCAGCTGAGTTGGGAAATTGCTGGGTGATGCATGGGGGCTTATCCAACAATGCCAACGGGCGCCATCCGCACAGGATGGGCGCCCGTTGGCCGACCGTTGCAGTTAAAACTGGTGGTCGGCGGTTTCTGGGTTCAACTCGCTGATGCCTAGTTTGCCGGCGGCTTGCTCGATGGCGGCGGTTTGGGTGACCAATGCGGCGATCGCGTCGCGGACGATTTGTTGGCCGGCTTGGTTGTCGGTACCAATCAGTTGGTCAAAATGCTGACCTTGCTTGGCGCTGTCGACCAGAACTTGCAACTTGGCTTCGGTGTTGCTCAGGTCGTCCTGCAGTTTGCGATCGGCTTGCGGGTCGGCTTTAGCCACCAGGGATGACAGGCTCGGGCCGCTCAAGGTGCTGCCGTCGACTTTTTTGTACTCGCCCAGGTAGACATTGCGAATGCCTTTACCGTCGTAGAAATGCGAGTTGTGGGTGTTGTCGCTGAAGCAATCCTGCTCGTCTTCGCTGGAGTTGGCTTCCAGTGCCACCTTCATGCGCTCGCCGGCGAGTTCGCCCAGGGACAGGCTGCCCATGCCGAAGAACATTTTGCGCAGGCCGTTTTCCACCGGCTCGGCCAGCAAGCTGGTGCGGTAGTTGCTGGCGACGTTAGGCTGCCAATGGCTGGCCATGGTTTCGAGGTCGCTGACCAGCAGGGCGGTGGCGGCTTTCAGGTAGGCGGCGCGGCGCTCGCAGTTGCCATTGGTGCAGCTGGCATCCAGCGCGTAGTCGCTGGCTGGGCGATTGCCGGCACCGGCGTTGGTGCCGTTGAGGTCTTGACCCCAGAGTAGAAACTCAATGGCGTGGTAACCGGTGGCGACATTGGCCTCGGAGCCGCCCAGCTCATTGAGACTGGCCAGCAGTTCGGGGTTGATGGTGGCGGCGTCGAGTTTGTCTTCGCCGAGCTGCACCTGGGTATTGGCGATGATATTGGCGCTGGCGCCAGGGTTGCCCAAGGCGTGCTGATAGTCCTTGGCGACGTAGTCGATCAGGCCCTCGTCCAGCGGCCAGGCGTTCAGTTGGCCTTCGAGGTCATCGACCACCGAGTTGCCGAAGCGAAACACTTCACTTTGCAGGTAAGCCGGACGCGCCGCCAACCAGGCCGCGCGCGCTGCTTGCAGGGTCGCGTCGCTAGGCTTGGCGATCAAGGCATCAACCGCTTGCTGCAAGGATTTGCCGGTGCTGAGAGCGTCGCTAAATACGGCCAGGGCGAGATCGGCATAGTGAGCGACCACGGCTTTGCCGGCCGTTTGGTCAAGTTGGCTGGCAGTGGCGCTGACCGCTGCGGTTTTGGCCGCTGGTGCTGAGGTTTGTTCGCCGCAACCGGCAAGGGTAATAGCGAGGGTCAACAAGCTGGCACTGAGCAGGGGCGTACGGAACATGGCGAAGTCCTTGGCGGCAAGATAACGATGGCGAGATATTACTTGAAACTACAACGTAATGCGAAGGATTTGCATTACATATTCCTGTTCAAAGCGCTAGCTCGGGTGACTGGTGACTGGTGGCGCAGTGTCGGGGTTTGGCGGTTGCAGCCTACAAATGACGACGCCCGCAAATGCGGGCGTCGGTTTTAGCCTTGTACTCGGCGTCGTTAACCCGCCGAGGCGGCAACGTTGGTCAGGTCGCCAGTCTGCCGTGACTGTTTAAGAAACAGGGTGATCTCGCGTGCCGGCAGGGGCTTGCTGTACAGGTAGCCTTGGCCCTCGTCGCAGCCGTGGGCAATGATGTAGGCCTCTTGCTCGACGGTCTCGACGCCTTCGGCAATCACCTGCATACCGAGGTTTTTCGCCAGCTGGATAATGGCGCGCACGATGGTGGCGTCGTCGGCATCGTCGATCAGGTCGGCAACAAAGCTCTTGTCGATCTTGATTTTGTCCAGCGGCAGGCTCTTCAAATAACTCAGGGAGGAGTAGCCGGTACCGAAGTCATCGATGGCAATTAACGCACCGCAGCGGCGCAGGCTCAGCAGATGTTGGGCGGCGGTGTTGATGTCTTCCATCAGACCGGTTTCGGTGACTTCCAGCTCCAGGCTGTTCGGCGGCAGGCGGTAGACCTGAATTAGATTGTTCACCACGCGCGGCAGTTCGCTGTGGTGCAGTTGCACGGTGGACAGGTTGATGGCCATGCGCAGGTCGATAAAGCCTAGGTCATGCCAGTCACGCAGCTGCTTGCAGGCTTGCTCCAGCACCCATTCGCCGATGGCGATAATGCTGCCGTTTTGCTCGGCCAGGGGAATGAACACATCGGGAGAAACAAAGCCGTGTTGCGGATGTTGCCAGCGCAGCAGCGCTTCTACACCGGCCACGCGTTTGTCGCGGTAATCGATTTGCGGCTGATAAACCATGTGCAGTTCATTGCGGGCCAAAGCGTCGCGCAGGTCTTTTTCCAGTTCGCGGCGGCGGCGCATTTCGTTGTCGAGGCTGGCGATATAGAACTGATAACGGTTGCGTGAGCGGCTCTTGGCCAGGGTCATGGTTTGTTCGGCTTTTTGCAGCAGCTTCTCGGTGCTGTCGCCGTCTTCGGGGAACAGGGTGATGCCGATGGTGGCGCGCAGGCGAACCTC
>JAURXE010000661.1 GCA_030654635.1 Pseudomonas sp. | reverse complement strand
CAGCTGATCGGCAGGATGCTCGCGCTGCCCCACGGCGCGGCGGTTACTGCGCCATTACCTGGGTTAGGACCGTCGATCTTGACCACCGGGTGATCGGCCACGAACGGCGCCAAATGCGCACGCACGCCAATCGGGCCCATGCCTGGGCCGCCACCGCCGTGGGGGATGCAGAAGGTCTTGTGCAGGTTCATGTGCGACACGTCGGCGCCGATATCGGCCGGACGGGTCAGGCCAACTTGGGCGTTGAGGTTAGCGCCGTCCATATACACCTGACCGCCGTGGGCGTGGATGACTTCGCAGATTTCGCGAATGCCTTCCTCGTACACGCCGTGGGTCGACGGATAAGTGGCCATCAGGCAGGACAGCTGCTCGCCGGCTTCGGCGGCTTTCTTCTTCAGGTCGTCCAGATCGACGTTGCCCTGGGCATCGCACTCGACAATCTGCACGCGCATGCTGGCCATCTGCGCCGAGGCCGGGTTGGTGCCGTGGGCCGAGGCTGGGATCAGGCAGATATTGCGGTGCGCATCGCCACGGCTCTCGTGGTATTTGCGAATCGCCAACAACCCGGCGTACTCGCCCTGGGCGCCGGAGTTGGGCTGCATGCAGATGGCGTCGAAACCGGTGATGGCGCGCAGCCAGGCATCCAGCTCATCGATCATCAGCTTGTAGCCTTCGGCCTGCTCAAGCGGCACGAAGGGGTGCAGGTTGGCAAATTCCGGCCAGGTGATCGGGATCATCTCGCTGGTGGCGTTGAGCTTCATGGTGCAGGAGCCGAGCGGGATCATCGACTGGTTCAGGGCCAGGTCCTTGATCTCCAGCTGCTTCAAGTAACGCAGCATTTCGGTTTCGCTGTGGTGAGTGTTAAACACCGGGTGGGTCAGGTAGGTCGAGGTACGCACCAGCTCGGCCGGGATGCCGGACGCTACGTCAGCGGCGTCCAGAGCGGCCACGTCCAGACCGTGGTCTTCGCCGAGGAACAGGTCGAACAGATTGGCCACGGTGTCGGCGCTGCAAGTTTCGTCCAGGCTGACGCCCAGAGCATCGCTGCCAACTACCCGCAGGTTGATGCACTGGATATGGGCGCGGGCCAGAATCGCTGCCTGCTGATCACCCACTTCGACCGTCAGGGTGTCGAAGAAGTGCGTGTTACGGCGCTGCAAACCTTTCTGCGCAAGGCCCGCCGCCAGCAAGGCGGTCAGGCGCTGCACGCGCTGGGCGATGTTCTTCAGACCGACCGGGCCGTGATAGACGGCGTAGAAGCTGGCGATATTGGCCAGCAGCGCCTGGGCGGTGCAGATGTTGGAGTTGGCCTTCTCGCGGCGGATATGTTGCTCGCGGGTTTGCAGGGCCATGCGCAGGGCGATGTTGCCACGGGCGTCCTTGGACACTCCGATGATGCGGCCGGGCATGGCGCGCTTGTACTCGTCGCGGCAAGCAAAAAACGCCGCATGCGGGCCACCGTAGCCCATCGGCACGCCGAAGCGCTGGGCGCTGCCGAACACTATG
>JAURXE010000659.1 GCA_030654635.1 Pseudomonas sp. | reverse complement strand
TTGGGTCGCCTGGCCCTAAGTTTTAATACCTTTGTAGAAAAAATCCGCTGCACCGTTGCGGCGGTTGCGCATGCGTCACACACCTTGGAGAACGCTGCGCAAGTGTTGCAACTGAACGCCAAATCGGCCGCCGCTGAAGTTGAACAGCAACGCCACGAGAGTGCGCAAATTGCCGTGGCGATGTCCCAAGTGGCGGCCAGCGCCGCACAGATGGCCGACACCGCGCAGTTGGCTGCAACGCTGTCTCTTGATGCGCGCCAGTCCGCCGATCTTGGCCTGAGCCGGGTGCAGTCCAATAATGTGTCGATGCTCAGCCTGACTGAAAAAGTCGACAAGCTGGCCGGGGTGATTGAGTCATTGCGCAGCGACAGCAGCCGGATTGATTCGGTACTTGAAGTGATTCGCTCGATTGCCGAGCAAACCAATTTGCTCGCTCTAAATGCTGCTATTGAAGCCGCGCGCGCGGGTGACCAGGGCCGCGGTTTTGCGGTGGTGGCCGATGAGGTTCGCTCATTAGCGCAGCGCACACAACACTCGACCAACGAATTTCACGAAATCATTCAAGCCTTGCAGCAGCGCACGCTGGCCGCGATCGAGATGATGGCCGATAGCCAAACGGCAGTCAGTCATGCCAGTGCCAGCACAGTGCAGACCAGCGAGTCGTTGCAGGCGATTACCTCGGCGGTGGATGCCATCGACAGTAATATTCAGTCGATGGCCCGTGCCGCCAGTGAACAAGCACGGGTGGCGACGGCGGTTGGCGTTGGGGTGGCTAGGGCCAACAGCATCAGCGAACACACCTTCAGTACGGTTGAGAAAACCCGTGCAGCGGCCAGTAGTATTCTCGAGCTGGACAGCCAATTAAGTCGTTTGATTGAGCAGTTTCAGACCTGAATCTAGCGTATCCAGAGTGCCCCGAAAGCTGCGAGCAGCTATCTCTAAGCGATGTTTTTTAGCCGGGCTAAACCGCCCGCGCGCTATAGTAGGCGCCTGTTTACGCTTGGAGGTTACATGCAGTTACCGGATTACTTTGCCGACTTATTGGCTGTCTGTTGGTTCGCCCTGTGCTGGCTGGGTTACACCCGGTATGCCCACTGGAAAGGCCTGCGCACGCCCTGTTTGTCGAGTGTCTTGCACCTGTACCGTGAGGATTGGATGCAGCGCTTATTGCTGCGTGACAACCGCATCGCCGATGCCAGTGTGATCGGCAATCTGGAACGCAACGCCTCGTTCTTCGCCTCCAGCACGCTGATTATTCTTGCCGGCGTGCTCACCGTGCTGGGTTCCTCTGATCGAGCGGTTTCCCTGCTGGCGGACTTGCCTCTGGTGGAGCCGGTCAGTCAGAGCGTTTCCGAGTTGAAGCTGTTGTGCTTGGCGGTTGTGTTTGTCTACGCCTTCTTTACTTTCAGCTGGTGCATGCGCCAGTACAACTTTGCTGCGGTGTTGGTCGGTTCGGCGCCGATGGCGGGCGAGCGCAATGTGTCTGAATTGGAGCGTAAGGCGTTTTCCCAGCGCGCGGCGCGAGTGATCTCCATGGCCGCCAATACCTTCAACTTTGGCTTGCGGGCCTATTACTTTGGGATGGCGACCCTGGCCTGGTTCGTTAACCCGTGGTTTTTTATCTTGGTGACTGCCGGGGTGGTGCTGATTCTGTATCAGCGTGAATTTCACTCCGATGTCTTGCAGGTGATGGGCTCGACTCAAGCACCGGCGCTGGAAGTGCGCACTGACAAAGCCGAGTGATATTTCCAGCCCATGGTGGTGCTTTGTCTGCGCCGACAGCAGGCGAGCAGTTATGATGCGCGCCTGTTTTTTACCGCGAGATTTGATTCATGAGCGATAGCTCTATCCTTGGCCGTGCGCAGCAATTTCTGACGGCCTTGCGCCATTGCCAGGTGCTTGGCATTCAAGTCCATAGCGCCGTACCCAGCGGTTTGACCCTGCGCCTGCCCTATAGCGCGCAAATTGTCGGCAATCCTGAAACCGGCGTCATTCACGGTGGCGCCATTACCACGCTGATGGATACTACCTGCGGCATCGCCACTGTTTGTGTGCTGGCGGAGTTCGAGATTTGCCCGACCATCGACCTGCGTATTGACTACATGCGTGCCGCCAAACCCAACCAGGATGTGTTTGGTTTTGCCGAGTGTCATCGCGTCACGGCCGATATCATTTTCGTGCGTGGCTACGCCTATCAGGATGATCAGAACGAACCCATCGCCCATGTGGTCGGTACCTTTATGCGCATGGGCAAAACCAATAAAACGATCAAGCTTGAACAACCGGGTACCGAGCAATGAGCGGTTTGAATCTCAATGAATTAGTCCGCCAAGCCCAGGAAAAGAATGACTTCGATTCGCTGCTCGACTTGATTCCATACGCCAAATTGATTGGCGTTGAGTGCCTGCGCTTGGGCGATGACCTGGTATTTCGACTGCCCGCCAATCGGGACAATATTGGTAACCCGACGCTGCCGGCGATTCATGGCGGCGTTATCGCCGGTTTTATGGAGCATGCGGCGATGCTGCATTTGCTGATGTTTATGGGCATCCCACATTTACCTAAAATCATCGACTTCTCGATAGATTACCTGCGCGCCGGTCATTATCGTGACACCTACGCCCAGTGCCGTGTCTGGCGCCAGGGGCGGCGAGTGGCGAACGTTGCCATTACCGCCTGGCAAACCACGCAAACCGAACCCATAGCCACCGCCCGTGCACACTTTAAGGTCGATGAACCTTATGTCGCTCCGCTGGATGCAAGCTAGCCCAAGGTTAAGGACAGGAATTCTCGATGGACGCGCTGCTGATTCTCAGTGGATTACTGCTGATGCTGTTTGGCCTGGTCTGGTTGATTATGCTGGCGTTCGGCAGCAGCCTGTTTTGGGGGCTCGGCAGCTTGTTTCCACCGCTGACCTTGGTTTATGTGGTGCGCCATTGGCGGATTGCCCGTAAAGCCGTGGCGCTCAGCGCCTTGGGCTGCATCCCGTTGGTGGTGGGCTTTGTGTTGCTGGCCAGTAATGATCCGGTGCGCTTTGAGGCCATCGCCAGCTTGCGCTGGTTAACGCCTGCGCCAATCAAGCCCAATGAGCTGGCGATTGAGTTACGCGGGCAGTTGAATGGCGAGCCCTTTGCGCCGCAACAAGGCGAGCTAATCGATGGTGTGCTGAGCCTGCGCGAAGGCCAGGAGTTCTTTGCGCAGCGCGCGGTCAATGTCCATTTGCCGCCAATCACCAATGGTGCTGTGCGTCTGAACGTATTGCCGACCGATGCCCAGCCATTGCCTGAGGTTGAGATCAGCTGGTTATTACCCGAGCATGATTTGCCGGAAGCGCGCCGCTTGAATCATGGCTATACGCTGTATCTCGATTTGCAGCCCTTGGCGCCGAACAAAATGACCGGGGATTTTCACTTGGTGTTGCCGGCGCAATTCAACACCACCCTCAGCGGTAAAATCGAGCTGTTTACCAATCGACTGCGTTATATCGATGGCAAAGTGGATGCTTATTTTGATTCGCGCGATACCTTAAGTTATGTGATTGAGGACTATCTACAGCGGCGTTACGCCAGTCGAGCAGTACGTCTAGACAAGCTGCCAGCGGTAAGCTTTCCGGCCAGCAGCTTTGAGCTTGAGGTCGAGGCGCTGGTCAACGACCAGCCACAGCAGATAACCCTGCTGCTAAGCAAAACCGAGGCGCTTGGTTGGGGTGTGCAAGGCGATCAATATGCCCGTTTTGCTGAGCCGGCAGTGGTTAGCCCTGCGCCTGCGCCTGCGTCCAGTGTCAGCAGTACCACCACGCCAGCGCCTGCGCGAAGCTCGGTCGATCGGCGGCTGCGGTTTTCCCTGGAGCGTTTGCAGCGCACCCCTGAACAGTACAACAACCTACTCATCCGGGTCACGACTGC
Organism: Pseudomonas sp.; assembly: GCA_030654635.1. Lineage (GTDB taxonomy): Bacteria > Pseudomonadota > Gammaproteobacteria > Pseudomonadales > Pseudomonadaceae > Aquipseudomonas. The sequence continues at coordinate 319 of JAURXE010000659.1, read as the reverse complement.
CCATGGCAGCACCGCACAAGGGCGGTTTGCCGGTATTAACGCCAATGGGCGGATCGTTATTCGTCGTGAAATCAGCGGGCCGGGGGAGGCCAGCTACATTTTGCGTCCCGATGAAATCAGTCAAATCGAGCTGCTTGAGCCTTAAACACATTCGGCGTTGCGCCTTTAGCAGCTAAACGCTTGAAATCTAGGGCTAAGCCCCCATCTTGATGACATCCGTCGCCGTTGCGGCTTATGCCATTAGTGTGGAGTTCAAAGCGTATGAGTGTCGAAACTCAAAAAGAAACCCTTGGCTTTCAGACCGAAGTTAAACAGCTGC
>JAURXE010000649.1 GCA_030654635.1 Pseudomonas sp. | reverse complement strand
CCCACGATCGCCCAGGTTGGCCCGTACCTGGGCTTCCAATTGGCGGCCAACCCGTTGCAATAGCAGGGTTTCCAGCTGGCGGCGGTAGGCTTGCTGCACGGACGGATCGACCTGTTCACCTTGATACAGGCCGCCGCGCTGCGAGTAAGGGGCGTCGGCGATCGGCGGGAATACCTGGGTTGCGGCATAGCTGCTGTCCAGCGCCTTGAGGGTCGGCAGGGCATCATCCTGAGGGCTGATGCCCTGTTGTTGCTCGCCCAGCTGCACAGCCAGGCTGCGCAGTTGTTCCAAACGCTCATGGTTGGCGGAGAAACCATTGGCCCAGAACAGCCCAAATACCGCTAAGCAACCAAAGGCCGCGGCGTACATGGCCCGTTGGCCCCAATCGATACGCCGTACTTCGCGCTTATCCAGCCCGGCCAATTCGGCTTCGGGGAAGATCACCCGGCTCAGCAGTTGGTTGATAAAGCGTGCGCGGCCACTGCGAAAGGTCGGCAGGGCGCTGTTGGCCAAACCGAAATTACGGCCGATGCCGGCGGTGCTTGAGTCCAGTTGCTGGTCCAGTTGCGGCGCGCTGGTCAGATAAAAACCGCGCAGTTGGCTGGCACGTTGATAACGGTTACCGGTGAATGCCAGTTCGACGAACAGGCACAGGCGCTCGCCGATTTGCCCCAGTTGGTGCGGGAAATCGAGGATCCGGCCACGCCGTTGGGTATCACGCTCCTGGTGCATGCGCAGAATGACCTGGCTGTTGAGGCGCCGCAGCAGCTCTTCAAACTCCTGGCGGACCACCTGCACATCGGTGCTGTCTTGCTCTTTACGAAAACTGGCGCCGAGCACCTGATCGCTTTCCTCACGGGACAACTGATCGAAAAACTCATCAAAACCCAGCACCTTGTCGGCTTTGCTCAGCACCAGATACACCGGCACGTCGGCGCCCAGGCGCTGGTTGATTTCATGCAGGCGCTGGCGGGTTTGCCGCGCCAGGGCTTCCAACGCTTGCTCGCTGCCGCCTTGCAGTTGCTCAACCGGGATGCTCACCAGCACGCCATTCAATGGTCGCGCGCGGCGTTTGCGCAGCAGGCCGAGCAGGCTGTCCCAGGCGCTGGCATCGACCTGCGCATCGGGCTGGGTCAGGTAACGGCCGG
>JAURXE010000647.1 GCA_030654635.1 Pseudomonas sp. | reverse complement strand
GCGGCCTATGTGCCGCTGACCCATTCCTATATGGGCGTGCCGGCGCAGCTGGATCGGGACATGGTGCTCAAAGCCCTCAAGCCGCTGCTGGAAAATCCGCACAAGGCCAAGGTCGGCCAGAACGCCAAGTACGACATCAATATCCTGGCCAACTGCGCCATCGATGGTGACCCGAGCCAGGGCATTCAGCTGCGCGGCGTGGCCTTCGACAGCATGCTCGAGTCCTATGTGCTCAACGCTACCGCCAGCCGCCACAACATGGATGCGTTGGCGCTGAAGTACCTCGAACACAGCACCATCGCCTTCGAAGACATCGCCGGCAAAGGTGCCAAGCAGCTGACCTTCGATCAAATTTCCATCGAGCAGGCCGGCCCTTACGCCGCCGAAGATGCCGACGTGACCCTGCGCTTGCACCAAGTGTTATGGCCGCAACTGCAAGCCATACCGAGTTTGGCCAAGGTGCTGACCGAGATCGAAATGCCACTGGTGCCGGTGCTGGCGCGCATCGAACGGCAAGGGGCGTTGGTGGACGCCAAGCTGCTCGGCGAGCACAGCGTCGAGTTGGGCGACAAACTGGTGGAGCTGGAGCGTCAGGCCTTTGCTATTGCGGGTGAGGAGTTCAATCTTGGCTCGCCCAAGCAGCTGGGGGTGATTCTCTATGAAAAGCTCGGGCTGCCGATCCTCAGCAAGACCGCCAAGGGTCAAGCCTCGACCGCCGAAGCGGTGCTGGCCGACTTGGCCGAGCAGGACTTTGAGCTGCCCAAGGTGCTGATGCAATACCGCAGTTTGAGCAAGCTGGAAAGTACTTACACCGACCGCCTGCCGGAGCAGATCAATCCGCGCACCGGGCGCATCCACACCTCCTACCATCAGGCGGTGACGGCCACCGGCCGCTTGTCATCCAGTGATCCGAACCTGCAGAACATCCCGATTCGCAGCGCCGAAGGTCGACGGATTCGCCAGGCTTTTATCGCCCCGCCCGGCTACCAGCTGGTGGCGGCGGATTATTCGCAGATCGAGCTGCGGATCATGGCCCATCTGGCCCAGGACGAAGGGCGGCTGTATGCCTTCCGGCATAACCTCGACGTGCACAAAGCCACCGCGGCGGAAGTGTTTGGCGTCGAGTTGGCCGAGGTCAGTACCGATCAGCGTCGCAGCGCCAAGGCGATCAACTTCGGGCTGATTTATGGCATGAGCGCCTTTGGCTTGGCCAAGCAGATTGGCTGTGATCGCAAGCAGGCCCAGGCCTATATCGAGCGCTATTTTGCCCGCTATCCTGGCGTGCTGGCCTATATGGAACGCACCCGCGAGCAGGCCAGCGAGCAGCGTTATGTCGAAACCCTGTTCGGTCGCCGCCTGTATCTGGCGGACATTCACTCGAAAAACGCCGGCCTGCGCAAAGGCGCCGAACGCACGGCGATCAACGCGCCGATGCAAGGCACTGCCGCTGACATCATCAAACGCGCCATGGTCTTGGTGGATAACTGGTTGAGTGAATCTGGCGTGGATGCGCGGGTGATCTTGCAGGTCCACGATGAATTGGTGCTGGAGGTGCGTACTGAGTTGGTGCCGCAGGTTTCTGCGCAGTTGCAGGCGCTGATGGGCGCCGCCGCCGAGTTGGCGGTGCCGCTGCTGGTTGAGGTGGGAGTGGGCGCCAACTGGGATGAGGCGCACTAACGAAAACAGTAGAGAGGGATAGGCGCACGTTGTCGCCTGGTTGAGACACTCTGCACGCCGTAACCTGCCGCTGCGGCACTGTTTAGTGCCGCGAGCAATCAAATTGTCGATGCTCGGTCGCAAGAGATTGATCTGCCGCTGAACTTGTTGGCCTGGTCGGCGTCGAAAACTATGAATGGCTGGTGTGGCCATTCTGTTCCTTGTTGAGTGTGGCAGATCTCTGGCCTTGTTTTGACGGGCCAGTGTTGAGCCCCGAGCATCTTCCCCCTACGAAGCTCGGGGTTTTTTTTGCGCGGCATTTGGCCTTGCTGGCGATTATTCCTCTGCAGCGTCTGCTTGTTCTTCAGCTGCTTCGTCTTCGGGCTCGTCCAGCAGGCCGAGCCATTGAGTCAGCACCTCATAGGCATCTTCAATGCCCATCCGCTTAGGCGCAGAGAACAGTTGGATGCTAATCGCCTCGCCCCAACCTTGGCGAATATCTTGCTGAACCTTGAGTAGGGTGTTCTTGGCGGCGCCAAAGGTCAGTTTGTCGGCCTTGGTCAGCAGAATGTGCATCGGCATCTGGCTGGCGACGGCCCAGTCGAGCATTAACTGGTCAAAATCGGTCAGCGGCTTGCGAATGTCCATCATCAAAATCAGCCCGGCGAGGCTGTTGCGGCTGCCCAGATAGGCCTCCAGGTGCCGCTGCCAATGCAACTTGAGCGGGATTGGCACCTTGGCATAACCGTAGCCGGGTAAGTCGACCAAGCGGTGCTGATCATCCAGGCTGAAGAAGTTCAGCAGTTGCGTGCGCCCCGGAGTTTTCGAGGTGCGCGCCAGACCGGCGTGGGTCAGGGTGTTAAGCGCGCTGGACTTGCCGGCGTTAGAGCGGCCGGCAAAGGCGACTTCACGACCAACGTCCGGCGGGCATTGATCGACCTTGGCGGCGCTGATAAGAAAGGTGGACTGTTGGCACAGGCCGAGGATCGGGTTTTTGACTGACATTAGGGGGTTCCACAGGTGCGACGCGGTGTCGCTGGGGCGGTTTCGTTTCAGTTTGCACAGCTGCAGTATATAATGCCGCATATTTAGTGTGCGCTTTGTGCTTTACCCTATGCTGCTTTTAACAATAAAAGTCTTGGGAGCGATTAAATAGGCTGCGCGTTAGAACGCAGGACGTTCCCATCCCTGATGAGGTCGACCATGAAAAAACTCTTTATCGCTGCAAGCATCGCTTTGTGCGCGTTTAACGTGCAAGCCGCCCAAGATCCAGAAGCCGTGTTTAACCGCAGTTGCGGGGCTTGCCACAATGGCCAGTTGCCAATGGCACCGAAAAAAGGCGATGTCGCCGCTTGGACGCCACGCCTTCAGCAGGGTATGCCGACGCTGGTTAAGCACGTTACCGAAGGTTTCAATGCCATGCCGCCGCGCGGCATTTGCATGGACTGCACCGCTGAAGATTACCAAGCTGTCATCGAATGGATGAGCAAGTAGTCCGACCGCCCCATCTCAACCCTTAGCCGTATTTGGATTACTCGATGAACAAATTACTCGTGAGTCTGCTGTTGACCTTGGGCATGACCGGTATGGCGCATGCCGCTGGTGACGCCGTTGCTGGTCAAGGCAAAGTTGCTGTGTGTGGCGCTTGCCATGGTGCAGACGGTAACAGCCTGGCGCCGACCTTCCCCAAGCTGGCTGGCCAAGGTGAGCGTTACTTGCTTAAGCAATTGCATGACATTAAGGCCGGTACGCGTGCAGTAGTGCCGATGACAGGCATGCTGAGTAGTCTGAGCGAGCAGGACTTGGCCGACATCGCGGCCTACTTTTCCAGCCAAAATATGAGTGTTGGTGCGGCTGATCCAAAACTGGTCGCCCGTGGCCAAGAGTTGTTCCGTGGCGGCAAGCTTGATCAAGGTATGCCGGCCTGCAGTGGCTGTCACTCTCCGACTGGCGTGGGTAATGCTGCCGCCGGCTTCCCGAAAATTGGCGGCCAGCATGCGGATTACATCGCACTGCAGTTGACCAACTTCCGTGAAGGCGAGCGCGTCAACGACGGCGACACCAAGATCATGCGCTCGATTGCCGAGAAGCTGAGCAACAAAGATATCGCCGCTTTGTCGAGCTACATTCAAGGCCTGCATTGATTGCCGGTTAGCGGTTCGAAAAAAGGGTGGCCACGGCCACCCTTTTTCTTTGCCGCGCTGGCTACAATGTCGGAACCTGACGGCATGATCATGGTCGGAACCTGGTCTGTAATAGTCCCTTATTTTGCTTGGAGCTAAGTATGCGTAACCTGATGTTGTCTGCTGTATTGGCGAGTACCAGTCTGTTCGGCCTCGCGGTGCAGGCGGCGGATGCGCCGGTGCTGCTGGAGGCGCCGAATGCGGCGATGAAGTTGGAAGCCGGCAAGCAGTATTTCGAGCTGAACGCGGCAGTACCGGTGTCCAAGCCAGGCAAAATCGAGGTGGTTGAGCTGTTTTGGTACGGCTGCCCGCATTGCTTTCACTTTGAACCGACCATCAATCCGTGGGTTGAAACACTCCCGGCGGATGTGAATTTCGTCCGTATTCCCGCCATGTTCGGCGGAGTTTGGGATATCCATGGCCAGGCGTTTATCACGCTTGAGACCATGCAAGTTGAACATAAGGTGCACCAGGCGATATTTGAGGCGATCCAAACCGATGGTAAAAAACTCGCCACCCCAGAAGAGTTTGCCGATTTCGTCGCCACCCAGGGCATTGATAAAGACGCCTTCCTGAATACCTACAACTCTTTCGGGGTCAAAGGTCAGGTGGCGAATGCCAAGCGTCTGGCAATGGCCTATCAGATCAGTGGCGTGCCAAGCATGATTGTTAACGGCAAGTACCGTTTCGACCTCGGTTCGTCCGGTGGCCCAGAGCAAACCCTGCAAGTGGCCGACCAGCTGATTGCCAAGGAGCGCGCCGCTAAATAAGCGCGCGACTAACTGATAATGCTGCGACGCTTGCGTGTTCAGCGAACGGTTGGCCTGTGTAATCCACGGGTCAACGGGCTGTGTCAAGGCGACACTGGCTTGCCGGCCGACGGTCGCTTGCGGTTGCTGAGTTTTAATATTCAGGTAGGCATCAGCACTGAGCGTTATCGCCATTATCTGACCCGGGGCTGGCAGCATTTGCTGCCACATCCTGGGCGGGCGGCCAATTTGCAAAAAATTGGTGCGCTGATCAACGATTATGATCTGGTCGCGCTGCAGGAAGTCGACGGTGGCAGCCTGCGTTCCGGCTTTATCAATCAGGTCGAACACCTGGCCCAGCTCGGGCGCTTTCCCTTCTGGTATCAGCAGCTCAATCGCAATCTCGGCCATCTGGCGCAGCACAGTAATGGCGTATTGACTCGCTTGCACCCCAGTCTCCTGGAGGATCATCCGCTGCCAGGGCCACAGGGGCGCGGGGCCATCTTGTTGCGTTTTGGCGAGGGTAAGGACGCCTTGTTGGTGGTGATGATGCACTTGGCCCTAGGGTCGCGTACCCGTACGCTGCAGCTGGCCTATATTCGTGAACTGATTGTCGGCCATCGACACGTGGTGCTGATGGGCGACATGAACACCCATGCCAGTGACCTGCTGGAAAAGTCCCCGCTGCGTGACCTCGGGTTGCTGGCGCCGCAAGTGCAGGCGACCTTCCCTAGCTGGCAACCCCAGCGTTGCCTGGACCATATCTTGCTCAGCCCAGAACTTGGCTTGGTGAAGGTTGAGGTTTTGCCCATGCCGATTTCCGATCATTTACCGGTCGCCGTAGAAATTCGTCTGCCTGGGTTTCTGACTGGCGCGTTGGCGCCTATGCTCAACACGCCCTCCGGTGGATCGAATTTATGAGTGACGATAGCGAGCGTTGGAAAGCCAAATATCTGCAAGGCTTGGAAGACCAAGAGAAACTTGAACTGCGCTGGGATGCGCGCTTGGACCTACTGCGCCGTGGCTTGGTGCGCAGCAGTTTGGCTGCCGAAGGTACCGATAAAGCGGTCGACCAGTGCATGCAGGAATTACGCGATATTTTGCGTCGCGACGATATCGACGCCGGCTTGTCTGGGTTGATTCCGCGGTTGGAAAAAGCGGTGCTCGACTCCGAGCACCGTCGCGTCGAGCGGATGGCGCAAATATCCGCCGCCCTCGGCGCGCTGGTTGGCCAACTGCAAGAGTTGCCGCTGCCGCGTGAAATCAGTAAACCGTTAAAAAGCTTTGCCAAACAACTGGAGGGACGCTCCGGCCAGCTGCGTGAGCTGCCGGTGCTATTGGGTGAGTTGAGCACCCTGCAGCGTCAGGCACTGGCTATTCGAGACGTCGATGACACGGCGCGGCCGGGCTTGTTGCAGCGCCTGTTTGGCAGCCGGGACGGCGCCACAACCGTCGCGCCAGCCTCAGCACCAGACACCGCTGAGTTGCCATCTGCTGTTGCTGTAGAGCCTGCACCAACACATTCAGCGCCGCAGCCCGTAGCTTTATCTGAGCAGCCACGCGCCCCGGTGACTGAAAGCACGGCAATAGTGCCTCCGTCGGTGGCTCTGCCGGTGGTTGAAACTCAGCGCAGTGTTGTTGCGCTTGAGTCTGCAGCGGCATTTGACTCGCTGGCCGAGGTGGTCGCGCCGGCCAGCAATAGGCAACCCATCTCCACCGCAATGCTCGACAGCCTGCCATTACCTGCCGGCTTGTTCGATGCAGAACCAGCATCAGGCGCTGCAACACCTCCAGTCGCCCTTGAGCCGTCAGCGGCGGTACTGGTGGGCGCTGAATATGCCTTGCCGGTTTCGCCGGAGCCTGGTTATAGCGTGATTGCCGCGCACGTGGAAAAAACCCTGCTGGGCCTGCTGGATGAGTTGCCGCTGCCCGACCGGCATCAGCCACAGGCCGAGGAGCTGCGTAAACGCATCACCGGCGGCCTGAATTTTTACGAGTTGGTACCGGTACTGGATGATTTTGCCGTGCTGATGCTGGCGGTGGCCGATATGGGCCAGCGTGAGTTTGAGGGCTATCTCAAGCAGTTGAATGAGCGTTTGGCGACTTTTCAGGGCAGCCTGAAAGATGCTCACGAAGGTTATGCCGACTCCATGAGCGCCGCGCGCGAGCTGGATAGCGCGTTGCGTGAGCAAGTCGGTGGTTTGCACAGCAGCGTTGAGGATGCCACCGAACTGGACCAACTCAAGCAGGTGGTGGAAGGTCGACTCAATGGTTTGTTGAGCACCATGGATCAATATCAGCGTCAGCGTGGCGGGGTTGAGCAG
>JAURXE010000646.1 GCA_030654635.1 Pseudomonas sp. | reverse complement strand
CAGCACCTCGCCCAAGCGCCACTCGAAGGCTTTGCCGAGGGCGTAGCAAAACGCCGCATCATCCAGTGCCATCAAGCGTTCAGTTTCGCTCGGCGTGACCGACCAGACAATCGAGCACCATTGCTCGGCATCGTCACCCGTGCGCCCGGCCAAGGGCAAAAACGCCAGCGGACCATCGTCGGTAAAGCGCTGCCAGGCGGTTTGCTGATGTGGCTTGGCGCAACGCACGCTGGTGACTATGGCGTGGTGCAGGTAATCCCATTCGCGGGTGGCGCAACCGGCCAGCCGGCGCACGGCGGAGTTGGCGCCATCAGCGGCAATCAGCAGCGGCGCACGCAACTCGCGGCCATCGGTGAGGGTCAGTAACCAGTCATCCCCGGAACGGCGCAGTTGCTCCAACCGGGCGTTGGGCAAGATACCCAGATCTACGTCGTACAGGGCATCCAGCAGCGCATCCTGAACCACGCGGTTTTCGACTATGTGGCCGAGCACTTCGGCATGCACGCTGGCGGCGGAAAAATGCACCTGACCGGTGCCAGAACCGTCCCACACCTGCATCTCGCCGTAGGGGCCGGCGCGCCGTGCGGCAATCCCTGGCCACACATTCAGGCGTTCGAGAATGCGTTGGCTGGCGGCCGACAAGGCACTGACTCGCGGCTCAAAAGCGCCAGCCTGATCGAAGGGTTTGACGCTCAGCGGGCCGCCATCCAACAACATGATTTGCAGGCCGCTGTGTTGCAGCGCCAAGGCCAAGGCGCTGCCAACCATACCGGCACCCACGATGATCACATCCGCTTGTAATTGCATGCTTAAGCCACCTGCCGCGCGCGCGGTTTGAGCCGCACATAAAGGGTTTTGTGCACCCGCGCCACCAGGGTGCCTTCGCCGTCACGCACTTCAACGTGCAACTGCGGCAGGTATTTGTCGCCGGCCGCGGTGTGGGCGCGAATATCCGCCAGCAGCTTATCGTCGATGACAAAGTCGGCGTACACCGGACCTTTGCCGGGGGCGATAAAATCGATGCTGGCGGCCTTGTCCCAGACCAAGTAGTCGTCGCCCAACAAGGGCATCAACAACAGCATGTAGAAAGGATCGACCATGCTGTACAACGAGCCGCCGAATTGGGTGCCAACCGCATTGCGGTTGTACCAGCGCAACGCCATTTTCACCCGCGCCTGCCGGCAATCCGGGCTGATCCGCTGCACCGAAATGCCAGCGCCGAGATAAGGCGGATAGAGACTCAGGCCAAGGCGCAGCAAACGCGCGCGACGGGCCAGTTTGGCGTCACTCATAAGAGTTTTCTCATTCGGATTAGTGCGCAAAAGCCGCTCACATCGCGGCCGGGCTTAACCTCGCCCATCGACCTCACACTCATGTGGCGCGCGGCCCCAGGCCCATGGCCTGACGGGCAAACCAGCGCTTGGCCGGTGGTAGTAAATCCAGCCCCAGCAGGCCCAGATTGCGCCCGGCGGCCAGCACCGGCTGGCCGCTGGTAAACAGCTTGGTGACCTGATCGGAAAAGCCCACGGTCAGTTGCTGGTCGAGACGCTGGCGGTCTAGATAACCCTGCAAGCAGGCCAGCTCACCCAGCGGGGCGGTGCTGGCCAACAGGCTTTCGGCCAGCTCCAGGGTATCGCGCAGCGACAGGTTGTAACCCTGGCCGGCAATCGGGTGCAGGCTGTGGGCGGCGTTGCCGAGCACCACCAGATGGGGGCGCACTTGCTCCTGGGCCTCGGTCAGCGCCAGCGGATACAGATGGCGGGCACCGACCTTGTGCAAGGCGCCGAGGCGATAACCAAAGGCCTCCTGCAGCTCGGCCAAAAAGTGCCGATCGTCCAGCTTGAGCAAGCGTTCGGCATCCGCGCTCGGCCGGGTCCAGACCAGCGCGCAGCGATTGTCCGCCAGCGGCAGCATGGCCATTGGCCCGGCCTCGGTGAAGCGCTCGAAAGCTTGCCCAGCATGGGCCTGACTGGCGCTGATGTTGGCGATCAGCGCGCTCTGCTGATAAGCCTGCTGGCTGACGGCGATGCCCAGTTGCTCACGCAAGCCGGAGCGACCGCCATCGGCCAGCACGGCCAGGTCGCACTCCAGCGTCGAGTCGTCATTCAAGGTCAATCGGTAACCATCGCCGAGGCTGTGCATGGCCACCACTTCGGCCGGGCAGCGCCAACTGATCACGTCCTTATCCAGGGCTTGCCAGAGGCAATGACCGAGCCAGGCGTTCTCGACCACATAGCCGAGCGCCGGCACCCCTTCATCGGCGGCGCTTAACCGTGCGGCGCCGAAGCGACCACGGTCGGAGACGTGAATCTGCGCGATCGACTCGGCCCGCTCGGCAATGCTCGGCCACAGGCCTAGGCGCTGATAAATCTGCCGGGTGCCGAACGACAACGCGGTAGAGCGCGCGTCATAGCTGGGCTGGTAGTTGCTACCGGGCGCAAAGGGCTCGATCAGCACTATCTGCCAGCCGCGAGCCTTGGCCCCGGATTGCAGTGCCAGGGCCAGGCTGGCGCCAACTAAGCCGCCGCCGATAATCGCCAGTTGCACCCGTGCCATTAGCCGGCCACCGCCGCAACTACAGGTGCGACCACGCGGGCCTGGGCCATCAGTGCTTCGATGGCGGCCACAGTCTTGGGCACGCCATCGGTAAGAATTTCGCAGCCAGTTTTAGTCACCACCACATCGTCTTCGATGCGCACACCGATGCCACGCCACTTCTTGGCGACCTTCTGGTTATCCACGGCAATGTAGATGCCCGGCTCAACCGTCATGGCCATGCCGATTTCCAGCTCACGCCATTCGCCGCCGACTTTGTAGTCGCCGACGTCATGCACATCCATGCCCAGCCAGTGGCCGGCGCGGTGCATATAGAACGCCTTGTAGGCCTCGCTGGCGATCAGCTCATCGAGCGCGCCTTCGAGCAGGCCGAGCTCGACTAGCCCTGCGGTGATCACTCGCACCGTCGCCTCATGGGCCGCGTTCCAGTGTTTGCCCGGGGCGATTTCCTTGAAGGCCGCCTCTTGGGAGGCCAGCACCAGCTCGTAGATGGCCTTCTGCTCGGGCGAGAACGTGCCGCTGACCGGGAAGGTGCGGGTGATGTCGCTGGCGTAGCAGTCGATCTCGCAAGCGGCGTCGATCAACACCAGATCGCCGTCTTTCAGCAGCGCATCGTTCTCGCGGTAATGCAGGATGCAGGCGTTCTTGCCGGCTGCGACGATGGACCCGTAAGCCGGCATCTTCGCCCCGCCCTTACGGAACTCGTAATCCAGTTCGGCTTCCAGGCTGTACTCGTACAGGCCGGCGCGACAGGCCTGCATGGCGCGCACATGGGCGCGAGCGGAAATCGCCGCGGCCTCCTTCATGACCTTCACTTCGGCGGCCGACTTGTACAGACGCATGTCGTGCAGCAGATGATCGAGGGCGACAAATTCATTCGGTGGCTGGGCGCCTTGGCGGGCCTTGGAACGGATCACATTGATCCACTCCATCAAATGACGGTCGAATTCTTGATGAATGCCAAGGGCGTAATAGACCCGCTCGCGGCCCTCGATCAAGCCCGGCAGAATCTCGTCGATGTCGCTGATCGGGAAGGCGTCGTCGGCACCGTACTGGCTGATGGCGCCGTCTTGACCGGCGCGCAGGCCGTCCCAGAGTTCACGCTCGGGATTACGCTCGCGGCAGAACAGCACGTACTCGCCATGGGCGCGACCGGGGATCAGCGCCAGCACCGCTTCCTGCTCGGGAAAGCCGGTGAGGTACTGGAAATCGCTGTCCTGGCGGTAGATGTGCTCAACATCGCGATTGCGGATATACATCGGCGCCGCCGGCAATATGGCGATGCTGTTGGGTTCCATCTGCGCCATCAGCGCCTTGCGCCGGCGCGCGAATTCGGCTTTCGGGATGCTGATCATGGGCGACCTCAAACGACTTGATTAACCCCAGCAGATTACGACTGGGGCATACAAAGAATCAGTGCAACGCCGGTTTTGGCACGGCGGCCAGCGGCTTGGCACACTCGGTAAACAGCAGCAGCGGCGCGACGCGCAGGTACTCCATCACCTCCATGTAATCGTTCTCGCCGTCTTCGGACTCTTCCAGCGCGTCCTGCACCTGGGCGATCCCGGCCAGGTCCTGCAGCACTTCGATGGCCTCGGCCGACAAGGCCGCATCGCGGGCAGTCAAACCAAAACCGCCGAGGAAACCCTGGCACCATTGGCCCAGAGCCTGGGCCCGTTCGGCCAGTGGCGCATCGTCGTTGGGCAGCAGCAAGATGATGGTCACCTCGCTGCCCGACAGCTCGCCCTTGACCATTTCTTGCAGGCCGATCAGGGCCTGGCGAACCTGCTCGGACGGCTCGCTGTCGAGCAAGTCCGTGGCGTCGAGCAGCCAAGTTTCGCTGTCAAAGCCGGCGCCGGCGCAACTGCGGCCGAGCAACAGGCCGTGCAACTCGGCAGGTGAAACAGCATGGCCATTGCTGGCAAGCAAGGCGGCGAAAGCGGCATACGGCGAATTTTGAATGGGCATAATGGCGGGCATCGAAGTAGGTTTCTGAGCTAGGCGTCAGACGACGCAATGACTAGAATGAAGGTGGCTATCCTAGCACCGGCAGCCGCGCCAAGACCATTGATGGTGCGCAACGGGTTTGACCGACACACGCGACGACCCTATATATTTCACCGCTATTTTTGCTTATTCATCGCCAAGTAGAGAGCCCAAGTAGACAACCTATGCACGACGCCGACCTGCGCGCACTGACGGCCAAGCTGGAGCTACTGATCCAGCGTACCGAGCATCTCAAGGCTCACAACCGGCAGTTACTGGCGAGCGCGAAAGCGTGGCGCGAGGAACGCAGCCAACTGATTGAAAAGAACGAATTGGCCCGCACTAAGGTCGAATCGATGATTATGCGCCTCAAGGCCCTAGAGCAAGACTCATGACCCAAGCCAAAAGCGTTACCGTGCAAATCCTCGACAAGGAGTATTGCATCGCCTGTCCGGCCGACGAGCGCGCCAACCTCGAAGGCGCCGCCCGCTACCTCGACGGCAAGATGCGCGAGATCCGCGCCAGCGGCAAAGTCATCGGCGCCGACCGTATTGCGGTGATGGCCGCGCTGAATATCAGCCACGACCTGCTGCACAAAAAACAGCGTCTCGATCAAGCCGCCGAAGAAAACCGCGAGTCGGTGCGCGACCTGATCGAGCGGGTCGACCAAGCCCTGATCACTCATCCCGATGAAGTACAAAGCTGATAGCCGAGCGGCATACCCATATGCCGAACGCGGGGGTATACTGCCAACTCCTCCCTGGTGTGTGCGCCAGTTGGCGATGTCCCTGAGCCGATTCGCACTACCCTGGGGGTTGCAAGTTGAGACCGGTGCGCATGTCCGCCAGACGGAAAGCCTAAAGGTTTCCTGCAACCTCCACCTTGAACTTTCGGGTTCAAGGGCCAAGCCGGCAGCGGCACTCCGGGGAGTCATATTCTTACTGGCATTGCCGCTCAGCCTGAGCCGCAGTGCAGCACTAACGCAGCGCCGCTCGCGCGCAGCGTCTACACCACAGCGCAACCAACCCAGTCGCCAGCAGCCATGAGCACTCAGCCGCCACTCAGCCGTGCCCAACTGCGCCGCCAATTGCGCGCCGCCCGCCGCGCCCTGAGCCGCAGCCAACAACAGCGGGCCGCCCGCGATCTGTACCGACAACTGGCCCAACATCCAATATTTCGCCGGGCCCGACAGATTGCCTTGTACCTGCCCAGCGACGGTGAGATTGATCCGCAACATTTAATGCGCGCAGCCCAACGCCGCGGCAAGGCGATTTATTTGCCGGTTCTTAGCGCCTGGCCAAAAACCAAGATGGTCTTTCAGCGAGTAAGCGCCGGCGAGCCGCTGCGGCCTAATCGCTTTAAAATTGCCGAGCCGCGAGCAAATCGCAGCCGGCAACGTAAAGTCTGGGCGCTGGATTTAATCCTGCTGCCGCTGGTGGGTTTTGATCTGGAAGGCGGACGCCTGGGCATGGGCGGCGGCTTTTATGACCGCAGTCTGGCGTATCGAAAACTGCGCACGCAGCCGCAAAAGCCGCAGCTATTGGGCTTAGCCCACGAGTGTCAAAAGGTCGGGAAGTTGCCGCTGGCCAGCTGGGATGTGGCGCTGACGGCGACTGTGACCGATCGGGCCTGGTATTA